>JBJSZF010000353.1:0-1539 GCA_046090125.1 Verrucomicrobiota bacterium | reverse complement strand
ACTCCACCGCCGGGCAACCCGCGCCGGGCATCCGCGCCCGATGCGGCCCCTCCACCAGGTCCCGCGCAAGGTCCGTCACCTCATGGAACCGATACGTCCCCGCCGCCGCGTCCCATCCCGGAACCGCCACGCGAGCGCCCCGCTCCAGCGCTTCCTGCATCAGGGGGGCCACGTCCAGCTCCCGCGGCATCGCCGCGTAGCAACCCACCCAGCGCGCCTCGCGCCATTCCTCCATCCCGCGCACGACGTCCACCACTCGCGCCGACGCCGTCGCCCAATCCTCGGCCGTCATCCTCGCAAGCCGCGCCCGCAACTCGGCCCGCAACCGTTGCTTGGCCTCGCCGGCATTCATCGCGCGTGGCCCTCCGGCGACGCGGCCTCGGGGGCGCCCGCGCCCATCGCCCACCCCCTCTCCAAACGTTCCTTGATCTTCCGTTCCACGCCCTGCTCGGTGGGCTCGTAGAAGCGTCGGGCCGCGCCCAGGTAATCCTGGGCCACGTGATGGCCCGGGTGATCGTGCGGATACACGTAGCCCGTGCCATGGCCGAGGCGTTGCGCCCCCGTGTAGTGCGCGTCGCGCAGGTGCTCCGGCACCGGCAATGTCCGCCCGCTCCGAACATCCTCCAACGCCGCGTCGATCGCCCGGATCACCGAGTTGCTCTTCGGCGCCGTCGCGATGTAGATCGTCGCCTCCGCCACCGGGATGCGCGCCTCGGGCCATCCGATGCCCTCCGCCGCGCGATGCGCCGCCTCCGCCAGCACCAAAGCCATCGGGTCCGCCAGCCCCACGTCCTCCGCCGCGTGCACCAGCAGCCGCCGCGTGATGAAGCGCGGGTCCTCGCCCGCGTGAATCATCTTCGCCAGCCAGTACAACGCCGCGTCCGGGTCGCCCCCGCGCATCGACTTGATGAACGCGCTCGCCGTGTCGTAGTGCGCGTCGCCGTCGCCGTCGTACACCACCGCCTTGCGCTGGATGCATTGCTCGGCGGCGGCGAGGTCGATGCGCACCACACCCCCCGGCCCCGCCGCCGTCGTCAGCGCCGCGATCTCCAGCGAGTTCAACGCCTTGCGGGCGTCCCCGTCCGAGACCCGCGCCAGGTGCGCCAGCGCGTCCGCGTCCGCCTCGACGCCCATCATGCCCAGCCCGCGCCCGGAGTCGGCCAGCGCCCGCTCCATCAACCCCACCAGGTCCGCCTCCGACAACGGCCGCAGCTCGAACACCTGCGAGCGCGACACCAACGGCGCGTTCACGAAGAAGAAGGGATTGTGCGTCGTCGCCCCGATCAACCGCACTACGCCGGCCTCCACGTCCGGCAGCAACACGTCCTGCTGCGCCCGGTTGAACCGGTGGATCTCGTCGATGAAGAGCAGCGTGGGACGTCCCGTGTTCGACAACCGGTGGGACGCCGACTGCAAGGCGCGGCGCAGGTCCGCCACCGTGGATTCCACGCCGTTCAACCGTTCGAAGTGCGACCGCGTGCGCGACGCCACGAGTTGCGCGAGCGACGTCTTCCCGGTGCCCGGCGGGCCATAGAGGAT
>JBJSZF010000352.1:0-5157 GCA_046090125.1 Verrucomicrobiota bacterium | reverse complement strand
ACCACGTCCAGGTCCCCGTCCCCGTCCAGGTCCGCCAACGCCGTCCCATGCGCCGGCCGCGCCGAGTCAAACCCCCACGCCGCCGACACGTCCTCGAACGTCAGGTCGCGCCGGTTCCGATACGCCACCTTCGGCGCGTTGATCGGCGGATACTCCCGCAGGATGGACCGGTCCCCGCGCATCGACGTCCGCCGCTTCCCCGTCGCCGTGCCGCCCACGTCCCGGTCGTTCACGTCGTGCCGGAACCCATTCGAGACCAACAGGTCCTCCCACCCGTCCAAGTCCACGTCCAGGAACACCGGAGCCCAGCTCCATTCCGTCGCCGCCACCCCGGCCTGGCACGCGATCTCCTCCCAGGTGCCATCCCCGCGATTCCGAAACAGCCCGTTGCGCGGCATGTCCTCGCGATCCACGCCGAGCCCCGGCATCCGCATCCGCGGCACCAAGGCCGGAAAGCTCCGCAGGTGCCGGTCGTGTTCCCGCCGCAGCATCTCCACCGTGTAGAAGTCCAGGTGCCCGTCGCGGTCGATGTCCGCGAAGTCCACCCCCATGCTCGCATAGCTCATCGTTCGCAACGCATGGCGTGGAGCCGCCCGAAACCGTCCCTTCCCATCGCCCAGCCACATCCGGTCCGGCGTCTGGAAGTCGTTGCACACATAGATGTCCGGATGCCCGTCCCCGTTGATGTCCCGCACCTGAACGGCCAACCCAAAGTCCGGCGGGGCCTCCAGCAACGGCCGACCGTCCTCGTCCACAAACGACTCCGCCCACACCGCCGGACGCAGCCGCCCGTTCCCCTCGTTCCAATACAACACGTCCGGCTCGCCCAGCTCAAAGTAGCGACCGTCGATGATTCTCACCCGCTTCGCCCACCGCCCCGTCACCGTCGGCACGCCGTTCACCATGCGCTCCGACAACTCCGCCCCGTCCCGCAACGGCGACGTCGTCCCGAAGTTGCACCAATACACGTCCAGGTCGCCGTCCCCATCCAGGTCCCCCACCGCCAACGACGTCGCCCCCGTCTTCGACGCAATGCCCGCCGCCACCGACGCGTCCGTGAAGTGACCCTTGCCATCCCCAACGAGGAACGCGTGCGGCCCACCAAAGCTCGTCGCCAACAGGTCCAGTGCCCCGTCGCTCGTGATGTCCGCCAACAACGCTCCGCACGCCGTCATGTTCGTCAACGCCACGCCCGCCGACTGCGTGATGTTCGTGAACCGCCACCCGCCCAGGTTGCGGTACAACGCCGACGCCCCCTCCCGATGCGCGAAGAACAAATCCACCAAGCCATCCCCGTCCACATCCCCGGCAGCCACGCCCGTCCCGTTCATCAGGTTCTGGAACGTCGCCAACCGCTCGAAACGCAGCCCGTTCGTGAAGTCGATCCCTAGGGCCGGCGCCGACATGAGCTCCAGCCCCGCCGGCTCCGTCGCCCCCAACCGCAGCGGTGTCGCCTTCACGCCCGGAATGCCCAAAACCTCCGCCCGGCAGCAAGCCAAGCCGATGCACACCAAGGCACGGCACGCCCAAAGGAACGCTTTCATCATGGCGACGGTGGAGTTCGTCACAAGATTGACGCGCCGCCGCCGCTGCCGTCGAGCCCAGCGTTACGGCACCCGCACCCGGAAGAAACCCTGCCCTCCACCCGCAGACACCACCCCTCGATACCTTCCATTGCCGAGGCTCACCTGCTCGCTCACCGCCACGGGTTGCCACGTCATCGAGGCGTCCACCGTCCCCGCGCGATCCACAACGAACGGACCCGTCACGCCCCCGGTGGCCGTCCACTCCAAGACCAGCGTCCCGCCCGCTCCCAACACCGGTGCCAACAAGGCCAATGCTGGCAGCGAACCCCTCGGCACCGCCTCCACCTTCCATCCGCTCCCGTTGCCCCCGAAATAATCCCCAAACACCACAGGGCCCGCCTGCAACAACCACGCCCCCGCCTCCGGAGCCGTGAAGCCAAACGCCGCCGACCCCACCTCCGCCGTCGCCGCCTCCCCCAGCTCGTCCGAGCCCGCCACGCGAATCGAGTCCACGTAGAAGCCCACCCCCGACATCGTCTGCGGGAAATACGGCCCGCGCGCCTCGTACAGGAACCGCACCCGCACCGTCCGTCCCGCATGCTGCGCCAACGAAACCGTCACCGGCTCCAGCGACACCGTCGTCAACTGCCCCGACCCGTTCCCGGCTTCCGTCCAGACATCCATCCACGCCCCGCCCACCTCCACCTGGGCTCGGGCCACCTGCCCGGTCGTGGCAACCCCCACCATCTTCGAGAACCGCAGCTCGCTTGCCGCCCCAACGAGGAACGTTCGCCCCACGGTCAGCGACTGAACCGAGGGCGTCGCGTGCGCCAGGTGGTAGCACCAGCCCCCTTCCGCCCCGGCCTCTTGCACCCGGACGTCATATCCCGCCGACACGCCCATCACCATGCCATCGCCGGAATCCTCCCCGCCCCACGACCCCACCGACGGCGTCAGCCGCGCCCGGCTCCACCGGTAGCCACTCGCCTTCGGAACCTCCGGGATCGTGAAGGCAGCGTTGACGCCCACCTCGACCTGCGCCGGCCCGATGGGCCGCGTGTCCACCGTGTCGGCGCCCGGCCTCGCGGGGTCCACCACCACCACGCGCGTCTGGAAAGTCCGCCACTGACCGCCCACCCTCACGTCGCTCACCGCAACCGTGTACGTGATGTCCTCCACGGGACGCGGGTGATCCGCCGCGTCGGGGTTCATGCCGGAAGGAATCCACGCCAACGTGTTGTCCCCTGCACCGTTTCCCAACGGCTCCAGCGTTACCGGCAATGCCACTCCATCCCGCGTCATCGATACCGTTGCCGACCCAAAGTCAGCCCCCGGAAACGAAAAGGACCAACGCCCGGGCACCAGCGGATACGGAACGTGCCCGTGCGGCGGCCACTGGACCCATGCCTCCCGCGTGGGCGGCCGCGTCGGACTTTGCTGCGCATCCAACACCCACAATGCATTCGCAGGCCAAACACCGCCGCCGCCCGGGATGTCCCCGGTCCCCATGTGCCGCGTGTTCGGATACAACACCCACCGCCGATGCCCCACCAACGCGTTGTTGGACCCGGGATCTAGCATGTACCCGTCCACGGAGCCCGGACCATGCTCGCCCAGATAAAGGTTTGAGTGCGCCGCTGCCTCCGCCCCCTCCGCCGTGTAATGGAGCCACGTGGGCGGCGGGAAGTGGCTCAGGCTTTCGTTCGCGCTCATCATCAACGCCGCCTGCTGCGCCTTGGCCCCATACTCGGCCGACCGCTCCACCCACGCAGGAACCCCGCTTAACGCCCGGAAATAATTGACCCTCCGGATCACCGCGTCTTGGAACTCCTCCGTCGTGGACCCCGCATTGCCCAACGACACGTCACCGTTCCATCCCGAATCCACCCCCTCCGAAGCCCGATGCACCGTCAGATGGAACAACCGAACCTCCTCCCGGCTCGCCGTATCCACGGCAAACCCGCCCACCGCAGACCTCGACATCATCCCGCCCGAACCGGACCGGGCCAGCGCAAGCCACCAATCGGGAGCCGCCGGGGCCTCGTTCATCCACGGAACGCCGGATGCCAATCCCGTCACAAGCATTGAAGCCGCGCCGATCCACGCACTGGTCATCCCCCGTTGCATGGCCCCTTCCTACCGGCCTCCGCCGCCCGGGAGCAAGGCTGCGGTCACCCTGCCGCTGGTGCCGAGGCTACCGGCGTGTGAACCGGGCTTGGGGACCCCACCTCCAAGCCATGGGTCCGCCGCAGGCCCCCACGCCGCGACAGGACTACGGCCGGACGGCCTGCTGCTGGACAACCGGGGACTGCGGCCTCAGGACCTCAACGGCCGGCGTGGACGCCTGGATCAAGGCGTCCGGCAGCACGCCCAGCCAAAGGATGCCTGCCACGCTGATGACCAATGCGGCCCGCACCGCCCACGTCGTCCGGATCGGCGTCAGGTCCGCCGTTCCATGGCCCCAGTACGCCGCGCGCACGATGCCAAAGTAGTAGTAGAGCGACACCACCACGCCCACCAACGCCACGCCCAACACGCACGCCAAGAACGGGTCCGACGCCGCCAACGGAACCAGCGGCTTCAGCAACAGGAACTTGCCCACAAACCCGGCCATCGGCGGAACCCCCGCCAGCGACGCCATCGACACCGCCAGCGCCCCAGCCAACACCGGCGACCGCTGCGACAACCCATGCAGCGACGACAGGTCGTCCGAGTCCGTCCGCGACAGGATCACGCTCACCACCGTGAAGGCCGCCAGCACGGTGAACAGGTAGCCGCTCACGTAGAACAACACGCCGGACGCGCCCGACTTCGACATCGCCACGATTCCCAGCAGGAGGTAGCCCGCGTTGGCGATGCTCGAGTAGCCCATCAACCGCTTGATCGACCGCTGCGGGATCGCGCACAGGCTGCCGTACAGGATCGTCACCGCCGCAATGCCCCCCAGCACATGCTGCCATCGGGACGCAATCTCCGGCACCGCCCCGAACAAGAGCCGCAGCATCAGCACCACGCCCGCCGCCTTGGAACCCACCGCCAGGAACGCCGTCGCCGGGACCGGCGAGCCCTGATACACGTCCGGAGCCCACGCCTGGAACGGCACCAACGCCATCTTGAAGGACAACCCCGCCAGAACCATCACCAACCCGGCCAGGAAGATGGGGTTCGTCCCCAGTGCCTTCTGTGCCGCAGCGATCTCATTGAAGTTCGTCGTCCCTGCCCCGCCAAACATCAGCGCCATCCCAAACACCATGAACGCCGATGCCGTTGCGCCCAGGATGAGGTACTTCACCCCCGCCTCGATGCTTGCGATCTGGTCGCGTCGAAAGCTGTTCAGCACCACGAACGTGATCGTCACCAGTTCCAGCGCCGCAAACAGCAGCACCAGGTCGTTGGCCGAAGCCGCCAGCAACATCCCCAGCAACGCGAACAAGATCAGCGAGTAGAACTCCGAGACCCCGGACCCCAGCTTCGACGCGTACTCCGTCGTCATCAGGATCACGAGCAGCGCCGCCAGCAGGAAGAACTGCTTGAAGAACACCGCCAGCCCATCCAGCACGTACATCCCCGTCTTCGCCCCGGGGGCTCCAAACGCATAGGCCACCTCCGCCGCGTCCTTCATCCCCACGAA
>JBJSZF010000351.1:0-1373 GCA_046090125.1 Verrucomicrobiota bacterium | reverse complement strand
GAAGGAAGGCTGCAAAGGTGGCGAGGGCGAGTACGAGGGCGAGGGTGATGAGTGGGGGAACGGGGGCGGAGGGGGGTGGGGTGGGCTGCGACCGTTTCATGGGGCGGGGCGTGGTTGCAAATGGCTTGCAGTTGGTGGCGGCAAAAAAAGCCGCCGTCCTGTGGGGGACGGCGGCGGATAGTCAGCCTGATGCTTACTTCACGAGAAGCATGTGGCGGGCGCGCTTGATGGCGGTGGACAGGCGGCGTTGGTACTGGGCCGGGAGACCGGTGTACTTGCGCGGTAGAAGGCGGCCGTTCTCCGTCACGAACTGGCGCAGGAGGGCCACGTTCTTGAAGTCAATGGTGTCGATGGTGAAGTCCACCTTGGGCTTGGGACGCGGCGTGCGCTGCGTCGAGCTGCGGCGCTTCTTCTTGTCGTCGGTGCTCGTCTTGCGGGGCATGGCTTACTTGATTTCGCGGTGAAGGGTGTGGCGGCGGAGGAAGGGGTTGAACTTCTTCTTCTCCACCTTTTCGGTCTGGAGCTTCTTGTTGCGACTCGTTTGGTACCGGGAGGGCGGCTTGCCCTCCTTGCGGGCCTCGGTGCACTCGATGGTGACGATCTCTCGGGGCATGGTGTGGTTTCCTTATTCCTTTTCCTTCGAAGGCTTCTCCTCGGGCTCGACGTCATCGTCATCGACCTCGACCCCGGCGCCGCTTTCGACGGTGCCGAGGGATCCGAGGCGATTCCGGGATCGCAGAGCGCCCTCCTTTTCCAGCCGCGCCTGCGCTTCGACGGTGAAGCGGGTCCACGGGATGGCGTCGAGACGGGCCTTGGGAATCTTGTCGCCGGTGTCCTCGCAGACGCCGTAGGAGCCTCGTTCAATGCGCTTGAGAGCCTCCTCGATCTCGTAGATGGCATCCTGGTCCGACGAGAGCAGGCTCAGGGCGAAGTCACGGTCGAAGTTGTCCGTGCCAGAGTCGCCCATGTGGAGCGAGTAATTCTCCATTTCCGCCTGGGACTCCTTGGCGAGACCCGACATTTGGTTCCGGAGCCGCTCGTGCAGGTCGAGGAGGTTTTGGTAGTACTTCTGCCACTCCGGCTTGACGCGGGAGACGGGGGTCCAGGCCGTGGAGGACTTGCCGTGCTTGGCCTGGGGCCGACCGAGGATAGCGGCGGCGCTGGCGGCCCCCACGGTGCGAGCCTTGGCGGGCTTGGTGGAGATGGCCGGGCGGGTGGCCGCCTTGTCCTTGGTGGCGGCCTTCTTCGGCGCTTGCTTCTTGGCACTCACGGCGTGTCGCAGGAATGTTTTCCTAGGTCGTCACGGGCGTCCCCTAACGGGCTCACGGTGCAGAGGCGCGCTCGAACGAAGGCCGCAGACGTTACCGGCCGGG
>JBJSZF010000350.1:0-6864 GCA_046090125.1 Verrucomicrobiota bacterium | reverse complement strand
GGCGTACCGGTCACCGCCACCGCCATCGTCCCATCGTACGCCCGCGACGTCGCCGCCAAGCCCGAAACCCCCAACCCCTTCGCCGTGATCACGCCCCCCGCAAACGTCTCCGACGTCGGACCCGTGTAATTCCCCGCGTCCGTCCCGCCCAACGCATACGTCACCGTCACCGTTTTCCCGGTACCCACCCCCGCCGTGTCAAAACCCGCGTTCGCCGTCACCGTCACCGCGTCACCGGCCACCACCCCCACCAACGCTCCCGGCTTCACCGACGCCGTCGTCGTCCCGTCATAATCCCTCGCCAACTCCACGCTCGGCGCTCCCCCGGTCAATGCCCGTGGACTGGCCTGGATCACCCTTGAAACCGGGGCCGCAGGTTCCCACGCATCGCTTCCGCCCTCCCGTGCCGTAATGGAAATGCTGCCAACCCTTCGGATAACCAGGCGACCCTGAACGACGTCGGCGGCCCCTGCGGGCTCCACCTCATAGACCACGGGCCTGCCTGAGGTTGCCGTGGCCCCAAGTTGGACGGCATCGCCATAAGCAAGCTCCTGGGGAGGCCCAAACGTGATCGACTGGGGCCTCTTGAGGCCCCACGGCAGGAAGCGATCCAGCGGGATGGGTTCCTCGTCCACGCCATCCGGACGCGTCCAACGAACCGACACATGGTCGCCGCCACCGCCTTCCTTGTGGAGAACCTCGATGTAATAAGCCTTGGTCGAGTCCAATTCGACGGGTTGGCTTTGCTGGCTCGCCTCCCAACCCCACGCTCGAAAGCCGGTCCATGCGTTCACACCCGCGATGAGCCGCTTGTTCGCCGGGCCATCATCCGTGCTCACGTACAGTTCCGAACCGTCATCGCTCGCGATCCAAAAGGTGTAGGGGCCGCTCACAGGAGGAATGAACGTCCCCCGAAACCGTTGCCCATAGGAATCCGAGTAGTCAGGCACCTCGAAAAATCCCGTGTGGACGCCCAGCCAAGTCGGGTGGTCCGGAAATGAAGGATGCGTCACCAAGTCCGAGACCGAGCCGCCATCGACGCCTTCATACATTTCCCGAAGCAATCCGCCACCGACCAAGGGCACCGACTCAAACGACGTCGTGACCTCGGCCGCCGGATCAAACGTCGCGTCGCCCGCCTGGTTGGCCGCCAGGACCACCGTGCCGATTCCAGTCAGCACGACCCGCCCATTCACCAGGGTCGCGGGCCCGGACTTCACGGTGACCGAGACTGGCAGGTCGCTGCTGGCCCACGGCACAGTTACAGGAACCGCGATGCCCGGAATGAAAACCTGCGGTCCAACAAGGTCGAAGGGATCGATGACGTTCGGGGGCTTGCCACCCGCCGTGAAAGCCCAGGACGGCACGGGTTGCCATTCGCCGCCAAAGTTCCACCAAAGCTCGCAAACGGCACCGCCGCCATTTTCGTAAAACCAAACCTCAAAGGACCTGGGTTGATTGGCTTGGAACATCACCGTCCCAGGTGGCGTCCAAGTGGGGCCATGAATCCCCCAATCCCGGAACAACTCCACGCCATCTACCTCCATGCTCATCCCGTCGTCCGACACCCCCGCAAACGTCACGTCGCCGTCCATGGGCACCGAAATCGTCCCCTCGAACTTCACCAGCACGGCGTCAGACCGGTCCGTCCCCAAAACCGCACCACCTCCCCAGTCGAACACGACCTGCGGAACGACGCCCCGCCGTAGCATCGGGCCCGTGGCGGGCGTCGCCGGCGGAAACTCGTTCCCAAATCCATAGGCCGTCGCCAAGACACCATGGACCGTGATCGAGGCCATCATTCCCGTCGGTTGTTGCACCGTGTAGTTGCCGGCCGATGCCCCGAACACCCCCAGGCCAACCACCGTCACCGGCTTCCCGATCCCCGGCCCCTCCGATCCAAACCATCCCAGCGCCTGCGAAACGTCCAACTGAACGTCATCCCCGGCCACCACCCCGACTAACGTTGCCCCGGATAGGTCCAATGACGCCGACGCGGTCCCGTCGAAGACCTTGTCGAGAGCCACGACACCGGAGACCGGCAGGGGCTTCGGGGTAATGTTCGCCGTTAACGAAATGGAACCCAACGCGTAGTTCGCGGCTTCGGATCCCCCGAGCACGAAGCCCGACACCGTCACCGGTTTCCCTACCCCAACGCCCTGGTCTGCAAATGTCCCCGTCACGGCTCCCGACACCGTGACGACATCCCCCAAAACCACCCCCGTCAACGTGGCCGTCCCGCTCACCGCCGCCACCGTCGTCCCGTCGTACGCACGCGACGTTACCGCCAAGCCCGAAACGCCCAACCCCTTCGCCGTGATCACGCCTGTCGCGAACGTCTCCGACGTGGGCCCCGTGTAATTCCCCGCGTCCAAGCCACCCAACGCGTACGTCACCGTCACCGTCTTCCCGCTCCCCACTCCCGCCGTGTCAAAGCCCGCACTCGCCGTCACGCTCACCCCGTCCCCGGCCACCACCCCCGACAAAGCGCCCGCGGTCACCGACGCCGTCGTAGTCCCGTCGTACTCCTTCGCCAAGCCCAACGTCGGCGCGCCCACCGTCAGCCCCTTGGGCGTCACGTCCGCCGCCAACGTCGGAACCCCCAACGCGTAGTTCCCGGCGGCCGTCCCACCCAGCGACAAGCCCAACGCCGTCACCGACTTTCCGACGCCAACGTTCTTGTCCGCCAACACACCCGTCGCCGCTCCGGTCACCGCCACGTCATCTCCCGCCACCAACCCCGTCAACACGGGCGTTCCCGTGACCGCCACCGCCGTCGTCCCGTCGTACGCACGCGACGTCGCCGCCAAGCCCGAAACCCCCAGCGCCTTCGCCGTGATCACGCCCGTCGGAAACGTCTCCGCCGTCGGCCCCGTGTAGTTCCCCGCATCCACACCGCCCAATGCGTACGTCACCGTCACCGTCTTCCCGCTCCCCACTCCCGCCTTGTCAAAGCCCGCACTCGCCGTCACGCTCACCCCGTCCCCGGCAACCACCCCCGACAAAGCGCCCGCGGTCACCGACGCCGTCGTTGTCCCGTCGTACTCCTTCGCCAAGCCCAACGTCGGCGCGCCCCCCGTCAGCGCCTTGGGCACCCCGTCCGCCGTCAACGTAATGGGCCCCAACGCATAGTTCGACGCCGCACCACCGCCTAGGCTCAGGCCGGACACCGTCACCGCCTTCCCAACCCCAACGCCCTTGTCCGCAAACGTTCCCGTCGCGGCTCCCGTCACCGTCACCGCGTCACCCGCCACCACGCCGGTCAACGTGGCCGTCCCACTCACCGCCGCCGCCATCGTCCCGTCGTAGGTCCGCGAGGCCGCAGCAAGGCCTGCCACACCCAGTGACCGCGCCGTGATGACTCCCGTCGTGAACGCCTGCGACGCGGGCGCCGTGTAGTTTTCAGCCTTCGCCCCGCTCAACGCATACGTCACCGTCACCATCTTGCCCGTCCCCACGGCTGCGGTGTCATAGCTGGCAGTGGCCGTCACGCTCACCACGTCGCCGCTCACCACCCCGCTCAGCGCCCCCGCCGTCACCGACGCCGTCGTGGTGCGGTCATAAGCCTTGGACAACGACACGCTCGGAGCCCCAATGGTCAGCGCCCGGGCCGTCACGGTGATGGACCTGGAAACGTTTGCCGCGGCGTTCCATGCGGCATTGCCCGCTTGGCTGGCCGTCACGGTGGCGGTGCCCGGTCCTCGCATCACGAGCTGGGAGTTGACGACCTCCGCGACCGACGAGGGCGTTACCGTGTACGTCACGGGCAGGCCCGACGATGCCGTGGCGGACAAAGGAATGGCGTCGCCGTACGCGAAGGTGCTCGGGCTGAGGTTGAACGTGATTGCTTGGTTGCCCTTGGGCGTTACGGGGCCCACGACGCTCGAATACGCCCCAGACCCGGCGCCATTGATGGCGCGAACCCGAAAAAAGTATCCCGTGCCACCGGTCAAGCCCGTCACCGTGGCGGCCCGATTGGCGGAGACGCCGTCGGCAAACGTGCTCCACTTGATGGTATCGGACGAGAACTCAACGCCATAGTCGTCAATCGATTCACCTCCATCACTCGATGGTACGGACCATGCCAACGCAACCTGCCCTGTGCCTGCCGTCGCAGTCAGTGAGACAGGTGCCCCGGGAACCGTGGCCCACGTGAACGCCGAGCTAGGCACCACCGACCAAGCCCCGCTCCCTTGGCTCCATTCCAGCTTGCACGTCGCCCCTCCTCCATCCTCGTAATACCAAAGCACGAAGGGCTTCGCCTCGTTGGCCGCGAACGTCACCGAACCAATCGAGGAATACACCGGCGCACTCACGTTCCAGTTGTCCACAACCGACGCCGTTCCCACGGTCAACCGCACGCCGTCATCCCGCCAAATCCGAAACGAAATAGCTCCGCCCACGGCGGATGTGAGGTAGCCCTCGAACTTGACAAGCACCTTGTCGCTTCGGCCCGAGTTCATGACGACGCCCGAACCCCAGCTAAAGTTAATGTCGCTAATCGTGCCCGAGTACAATGGGCTTGAGACACCCGTGACAGACGGCGGGCCTGTTCCGGACCATGCGTAGGAACTCACCCGAATACCCGCAACGCTCTGGGCTTGGGCAACCCCCTGGCCAGCGGCGAGGCACAGCCAAAGCACCAGGAACCATGGCAACCTATCCGCCCCAACCCGCCCGATGGAAGGACAGAGCCGCATGCAACGACGCGCCGTCACTGCACCGTGAGCCGGAAGAACCGCGGCAGCGCCTCGTCCGAAGGCCGTCGCACCACCACCTGCACCTGCTGCAACGCGGTCGGTTGGTAAAAGCCCACCTCGCTGCCCTTCGCCTGGCCCTGCACCGCAAACCGCATCGGCGTCCACGACTTCAGGTCGTCCGATCCCGAGATCGTGTAGCTCCGGCCGCGCAGGCCCATGAATCGAAGCACCGGCCCGGCGGGGTCCATCGACTGGATGTCGAGGCGGAACCCATCCTTGGGATCCCACGCATATGTGCCTGCCACATACGACTCCATCACCGTCAATGCATTGCCGTTGAACCGGTTGGTGGGCGAGAACTGCGCGAGGCTTAGATTTAGCTTGCCTGACTGGATCATGGCTCGCTCCCACGCATCCGGAAGCCCGTCGCCATCCGTGTCCTCCCCCAGCGTCAGGTCCACGCGGGACGCCTCCGCAGGCTGGCCCAACCGCGGCGCCTCCAACCGCATCTCCATCGGCACGTACGTCCGAGTTCCCAGCTTCACCCGCATCCGGAACGGAGCCGTCGGCTGCATCGCGGAGGGAAGGTAGGCGTCCGAGGTGAGCCCGGCGTCGATGGGGACCTCGATGCGGTAGTTCACGCCAGCCTCAACGCCAGGAGCGATGACCGACTTCAGCGTGGTTCCCGACAGCGTCTCCAACGTGACCTCGGCAGCCGCCGTGGTCAGCGGCGTGCCGAGCTCGTCGCGGACCAACCCAAACACCGTGTGGTGCGGCAGGGGAGGGAACGCAAGGCTCACGCCCGCCGCACCAAGCCACGCCGTCCCCAAAGCCCATCGTCGCAGGTTCATCGTCTTCATCTCGGCATGACTTCGCTTAGTTACCCGAATACGAATAGGACACGACATGGAGCTTGATGTCCTTCACCCCTTGGATGAACCGGTCCAGTCCGTCGTCAGGATTGTTCAGCAACGCCGTGCCCGGAATCACCAGCTTCCAACGGTTGTTCCATACCGACCTGCCAATCAGCCGGGAGTTGGTGAACTGCGACCGCTGCAGCCCGCCGCCCCCGCCGTAAATGTTGGCCGTGAACAACGTCGCGCTGGGCACCGGCCGGAACGCCTGGTGCTTCCTCAAGGCAAACAACGGCTCCTGCAACGAGTCCGACGTCTGCCAGTACTTCTTCGACGAGAAGTCTGATCCGCCCACGTTGAATGGCATCGGGATCGTCACGTCCTCCACCGCCCATGTCCGGACGGTCCCCGTGTCCCCCAAGGGCGGGCTCCGCATCGAGTCCAGCCCTGCCGGAATCACATAGACATAAGGCGTCGCCGCCATCGCCGTCGGATCCAGGAACGACCCACTCGGGTCCGTGGGTGTCGTCCCGCCCGCCCCGCCTACCGTGCCGGAGTTGAACCCGGGGGTATCCATGCCCTTGTAGCCCTCGAGGGCTACCCCCATCGCAAACACCTTCGTCGCGAATGAACTGCTACTGAACGCATGGTCCCCGGCCGCCAAGGGTTGCCCAAACCAGTTCAAGCCGTCCTGCACCACCGTCGAGAACTCCACCACCAAGCCCGGTATGGGCAGACCGTCCGTGCGGTTCATCCCCAGGCACATTCGACGCACGTCCACGTCGTCCATAATGTTGTCCCGTCGTGCCCGTTGCAGCACGTCCTTCCACGCCGCATCCCCGTCGGTCCCGGGCAGGATCCGATGCTTCTCCATCCTCAACGAAACCGTCGTCCCATAGGCATCCGGGTTGTTGAAACCCAGCCGGCCCTTGAGCACGGACCAGTCCGCATACAACTCCGCCAGCGCGCCGGACAACCCGGAGTCCCCGATTCGGCTCCCCGTGAACTGGGGCACCCCGTTCTGCACCACACCCAGCGCCCGCGCCTGAATGATACGGTCCACAAATGCGCGCCCGCTTGCCGTGCCCAGAAGGCCCGTGTCGTAGTCGTAGGCATTCGCCGCCAGCAACGCGTATTGAGACGCCAGTTCCATGAGCGATCGGTACCGGTCCAGCTTCTCGTTCCGGAACAATCGGTATGCGACGTCCCGCGTCCGATAACCTTGAATCAAGGCGGCGGAACGCCGACGCGAGCCCAACCGGTCTGATTGAACCCTCTCGCCCTCTGCCAGCAAGGTGCGCAGCGACATC
>JBJSZF010000349.1:0-2746 GCA_046090125.1 Verrucomicrobiota bacterium | reverse complement strand
CCCAGCGGGATGAGCGTCACGGAGGCGAGGTCGCCCGGGGCGGTGGCCTCGAAGTTCAGGCCCGATCGGTCCGACTGGAGGTTGAGCGGGTTGGTGAACCCCGACTTGTTGAGCAACAGGTTCTCCGCCTGCGCCTGGAGGTTGTACGATCCGCGTGCCAATCCCACCAACGCGTAGGTCCCGTCCGAGCCCGTGAAGGTCTGCTTGGTGTTGGACGTGTACACGCGCACGCCCGGCACCGGCACGCCATCCCGCGTCACCCGGCCCGTCACGCGCACCGTCGTGGGCGTCCCCACGCGCACCACGAACGCCCCCGAACCCGTCCCGCCACGCAGGTCCGACACCACGCACCGCACCTGGTAGTCCCCCGCCGCCCCGTAGAGCTTGCTAGCCGTCGGGCCGTTCGTCCCAAACGTGCCGTCCCCAAAGTCCCACGCATACGCCAGCTCCGCGTCGTCCGGATCCGTCGCCGTCGCGGTCAATCGCAACGTCCCGTTCACCGCCAGCGAGGAGGCCGACCCGCTCACCTGGACCGACGGCGGCGCATTGGTGGTCGCATTGCCCAGCCGCACGCCCACGTCGTACCAAACCGGGTCCGTCCCGCCCTTCGCCAACGTCGTCAGGTGCACACCAGCCACCGTGTCGCTGAACGTCCGCCCCAGCACCAACGGCGCGTCGTTCTTGCCGTCCGCCGACCCCGGCGTCAGGTCCAGCAACAACGAGGCCGTGTTCGCCGTCTGCCCCCAGCGCACCCCCACCCCCGCCTCCATCCAAGGGCTCGTCGGCCACTTCTGGCGCGCCTCCACCCAGTAGTTCGTCTTGCTGTTCCGCCGCACCGTCAGCGCCCGCACCGTGGAGGGGCCGTTCGTGCTGTCCATCGCGAAGACGCGGTAGGTCCCGTTCGACGTCACGTTGCGCACGAAGCCGGAGGGCAGCCAGTCCAGGAAGTTCTTGTAACGCGTGTTGAAGTGGCGTCGGCCGCCCGTCGCGTTCCCCATCGTGTCGAATGTGTCCCCGTACTCGACGCTCGTCCCCGCCCCCACCACGGACGTGCCGCCCGTGTCCCAAAAGTTCGCGTGGCTGAGCCCGAAGTTGTGCCCCAGCTCATGGGCGATCACGCCGGCGCTCGCGTCAAACGACGCCCGGATCCACGAGCCCGGAGCCCCCACGTACCCCAGTCCGGCCCACGCATAGCCCGGAACCGCCCCAAAGCACACCAGGTCGAACGCATACGACCCCAGGTTGTACCCCGCCGCCGTCGCCGCGTTCCGCGCCGCCGTCCGCAGCTCCGCCGGGTCCACCGCCCCGTAATACGCCGCCGTGTTCGGCATCCGAAACGTCGGCGTCAATGCCGAGCCCGATGGCCCAATCGGCGCGAAACCCGTCTTGCCGTACGATTGCTCCCGGTAGAACGACTCCAGCCCCGCCACCATGTTGGTGCCCATTGCATCGGTGAACGGCACCCCCGCAAGGTCCGAAAAGTCCACCCGGACGAAGATCAACCGCTTCGTGCCTTCCGTATAGGCACGCATGGGCCGAGGCGCACCCCCGGCGTCGATCGACTCGCTCCGGGTCGCCTCCAGCACCAACCGGTCCTGCAAGGCCTCCGCATGACCCGCCCCGCACACCCAAGTCGCCGTGCCCCCGACGCTCACCGCCATCTCCCCTCCTTCCACCTCATGACCGTCCGCCGAATCCACCTCGCACCCGTGCTCCGCCTGGACGCCCAGTCCCTCCTGCTCCCATGCCTCCATTCGGCGCACCGGGCTCTCCGCCACCGCCATCAACCCATCCAATGCCACCCCATGCAACGCGGCCGCCTGCAACGTCGGATGGAACAACCTCTCCCCATAGACGAACGCCACGCGTCGCACACCGCCCAGCCGCGCCCATCGCACGATCCCCCGCCCGTGTCCCGCTTCGCCCGGCAAGGGCGTCTCGCACATCACGTCCAGGTCTCCCACCCCTTCAACGGGTTCCTCCAGCAGCGCCACCACCTCGGGCGGCAAACCACGGCGCACGCCCTGCGGCACTGAACGCATCAACGCCTCCATGGGGTCCGTCTGGATCAGTTCCCGGAATTCCTCGCGCCGACGCGCCGCCAAACGAACACCTTCGGCCCGCAGGGAGGCACGTGCCGCCTCATCGGCCGCGATGTAGGCGTTTGCCCAGGCGCGAAATGTCCCAAGGGCTCCACCGGAAGCCTTCTCCCGCCACAGGACGTCCAGCGCCGGCAAGACGCGGCGACTCGGAGCGTCCCCGGCAGGCATCGCCGCCTGCACGAGTCCAGCGGCCACCATGCACATGGCCCAGCGGCGCCAGGCCCCAACGGCCCCAACCGCCACCCAAGCCCAACCCGAGCCCCATCCCCTTCGCCAAGACGTCGTCTTCATGTGATCACCCGTCGATGCCACCCTGACCAACCAGCCTTTGCTTGTCCCGTGCCAATTCCGGGCGAAGCCATGGCTCCACGGCCATGCGCGGCCCCGGGCGTCGCCATGCACACCTTGTTGCAAGAACACGCCGTGCTGGGCCCTCCAGCATCCATGAGCCCCAGGACTCCTGACCTCAGGGAAACGCGGTGGCACCCATGGGCTCAACGACAGGGCGGAGGTCGGTGCCCGGATGATCCTAGAAACGGCAGTGGGTCCGTCTGTAGGCCGCGTGCCCTCACGCGGCGATGGCGATGCCGCATGCCCGGTGCGCCGGGTCAGGGGACCCGGCCTACAGCCGCGTCGAGCCCACC
>JBJSZF010000348.1:0-4739 GCA_046090125.1 Verrucomicrobiota bacterium | reverse complement strand
TGGCCGAATGACCTCTTGAAGAAAACGGCCTGTTCTGAATATCACCAATTTGAAAGGTGGTGGGTGTTGTCGCCGGTGGCCACGTACAGGTTGCCCTGTGCGTCGAAGGCGAGGGAGCCGGCCGAGTGGCAGCATTGCTCGCGTTGGGTAGGAATGCGGAGCAGTTCCTTGCGCGACGCCATGTCGAGCACGTCGCCCTGGAGGGTGAAGCGGGAGACGATGTTGTCCCCCATCTTGCCCACGCCCTCCACGACCCGGGTGGCCGGGTCCGAGTGGAACAGGTACACCCAACCGTTGGAGGCGAAGGCCGGGTCCAGCGCAATGCCCAGAAGGCCGTCCTCCAGCTCATGGAACACCTGGATGCGGCCCGCCACGACGGGGTCGCGGTCGCCGGGGCGGAGCACCTTCACGACGCCGGCACGTTCCACGATCAACACCCGCCCGTCCGGGGCCACGGCGATCTCCATCGGGTCCACCAGCACGTCGTCCACCTTGCCATCCCCGTCCACGTCGCGGTCGGCGGCGAGGATGACCTTGCGGAACGGCCCGTCGGACTGGGGCCCGGAAGGGACGGGTTGCGGCTTGTCGGCCGCAAGGGCGACGACGGAAAAGGCCAGGAACGAGGCCAGGCAACGGATGCGGCGGCGCAAGGTCATGGGTGATTGGACGGAATCCCGGAAGGCCATGGCGAGCATGATCTTCCGGGCAAGGCTGCTGTTCACCTTCCATCGAATTGTTGCTATGAACAGGGACGGCCCGGCGTTGCCGGGCGTTGCATTTGCTTTGCCATGCCCACCTACGAGTACGTCTGCCAAAAATGCGGGCACGCCTTCGAGTGCGTGCAGTCGATGAAGGCCCCGGCCCTTGAGACGTGTCCCAAGGAATCCTGCCCGAAGCCGCGTTGGGGCAAGGGCCGCGTGCGCCGCGGCATCGGCGGGGGCGCGGGCCTGATCTTCAAGGGGTCCGGGTTCTACATCACGGATTACCGCTCCGAGGGCTACAAGTCCGCCGCCAAGGCCGACACCGGATCCGGGTCCGCCGCTTCAGCCGCGTCCGAGTCGAAGCCCAAGGCCGAGTCGAAGCCCTCCACGCCCGCGCCGACCTCCGCGCCCTCCAAGCCGGCGTCCGGCGGGTCCTCCGGCGGCGGAGCCAAGGCCTCGTGACCACGACCGCCCGACGCGTGGGGCCACGGGGGGTTGCTGCCCTGCTGGTCGTGGCGACGTTGGCGGCCGCGTTCGCGCCGGTGGCGCGGGCGCAGAAGATCCCGAGGACCGTCCTCCCGGGCTCGGTGGTCGCGCCATTCACGGCACGCGACGTGTCGGGGCAGTTCATCGTGTCGGGCGGCCCGCCTCCGGAGACGCGCGTGGGGATGATACCCGAGGCCGCGCGGGACCTGGAGGACCTGGAATTGCAGGCGCAGTGGCTGGCCGTGGCGGCGGACCGGACACGGCGGACGCTCGACCTGCTGCTCGGCGCGCCCGAGGGCTGGCGTGGGAAGATCTTCGTGAACATCCACAACGCCGGCGACGAGGCCGGCAAGGGCGTCCACCTGCGGCCCGTCCTGCTGCAAGGGGCATGGAACGTGCGCCTGGACCTGCCCCACAAGCTGCCGTGGAAGACGGTGGTCCGCGTCCTCGTGGACGCGCTGCTTGTGGAGAAGGCGAACCGCGACGCCGGCCCCCACGCGGCGGCGGTGCCGCTGTGGGTGTCGGAGGGAATGACCGGCCTGGTGCTGGCGGACCGGGGCCGGGACCTGCTGGTGGAAGGGCACACGGCGGTGATGCGCAACGCCGTGAAGCCGGAGTTGCTGGCGGAGGTCCGCAAGGTTCTCGCCGGCCGGGCTCCGTTGCTTCTCGACGAGCTGGCGTTCCCGCCGTCCAGCATGGCCTCCGACGCCGCCGCCCATGCCGCCTACCGGGCCTCCGCGACCCTCCTGTGCCACGAGTTGCTGGCAGACCGCGACGGGCGCGCGGCCTTCAACGCCTTCCTCACGTCGTTGCCCCGGCACGAGAACTGGCAAATGGCCTTCCTCCAGTCCCACGGCGGGCGGTTCCTCACGATGCTCGAGGCGGAGAAATGGTGGGCGGTCAATGGGCTCCATGTGCTCGGGCGCGACCCCGCGCAGGTCTGGGGCCGTGCCGCCACGCTGTCCCACCTCGAAGGGCTGCTCGTGGAAAATGCCGAGATCCGGGTCGCCACCAACGCGCCCGCCTCGTTCCAGTCCATACGGCTGGCCGACCTGGTCGTGCGCTGGGACCCGGACGTGCAACGCGACGTCGTGCGGCGCAAGCTCGGGCAACTGCGCTCCCTCCAGCAGCACGCGGCCAAGGAACTCCTGCCTCTTGTCACGGACTTCCTCCAGGCGTTGCAACCCCTCGACGACCCCACCCTCCACCCCGACGCCGACGCGCTCCGACGCAATGACATGGAACCGCGGCGGCAGATGGTCGCCGCCAAGGTTGCCCGCGAGCTGCGCGCGCTGGATGGCAGGCTGGCCGAGTGGAAGAAGCTCCCCCCGAACGCAGCCCCGCCCGCCCCTCAACGACGGCGCAGGCGATAGAATCGGGCCGTGCCGGAGGCCGGCACCGCCCACTCGCCCTGCCCCGCCGCGACCGATGCCGCCTCGATCCAGGGCCCCGAAGGCGTCTCGGCCGACTCCAAGACCAGCGTCGCGGCCGGCTCGGCGACCCATCGGAGCCGCAAGGTTGGCGCAGCCCATTCCACCGAAAGATCGGGCGGCGGAGGCGCATCCGCGTCCGTGCCCCAGTTGGCCGGGTCGTTGCCGTACCGCGCGAGGTCGATGCGGCGGAGCGCCGGGCCGTTCCCGTTCGCAGCCACCGGCCACGGGGCCACCGGCAGGTAGTCCACCTCCTCCACGAGAATGTAGGGCACCAGGCCCGCGTCCGGGTGCGGCGGCAACTGCGGCGGGTCCGGCTTGAACAGCGCGACGCGCTCGCCCGAGTTGCTCAACTGGTTCGTGTAAGGGCCCCACACGCGGGTGGTCGCCGGGATGGCGTACTTCGCCCGGAACACGTCCGGCGCGAGCGGCACCACCAGGGCCCTCTCGCCCGGCGCCAGGATCACATCGCGGGGAAAATCAAAGTCGATGCCGTCGCGCATGCGCCAGGTGTTTTCCGGGTACATCGGGTCGAACAACGGCACCGGGAACGTCGTGCCATTGGACACCTCCACGAACTCGTCCCCGCCCGCCGCCGGACGATACTGGATCCGGCTGAACACGACCGGGCCCACCTTGGGAAGGCCGTTCGACTGGCCCGCGCCCGTGCGGAACTCCCCCAATCTTAACGGCGAATCAAATCGCCGCACCGTCGTCCCCAGGCTCAGGTCCGACAACGTCACCAGCGGGCCCGTGCCATCCGGCCAACGCCCGAAGCTCACCCCGTTCTCGCTCGGGCCATAGCTCACCGCATCCATCCAAAACTGGGGCGTGCCGTTGGCATCCGACGACATCAACACCGCCTCGTCGCCGTTCGCCGAGTTGAACGTGAAGGACGTGTTGCCCGCCTTCGGCGTGGCCGCGTTGAACTGGTACTCGTAGATCACCCGATAGCCACCGGGTGGCACGACGGTGGGCGATGGGATGCGGAACTTGGTCGGCTTGCTCCGCGTGTTGGAAAGGTACCATCCGCCCACGTCGATCGGTTGTGACGTGAGGTTCTTGATCTCGATGGCGTCTTCCAGTGGCGGGTCCGTATGCGCCAGCACCTCGTTCACCACCACGCGCCGCAACGGCCCCACCCCCGCGCGTCCCGGCGACCCCAGGTATTCCGTCGAGGACCGCCAGTTCGACGCGTCGCCCAGGTTCCCGTCCGGGTCCACCACCTCCAGGCTCGAGCCCAGCCCGTTGGCCCGCGACGGCCATGCGCCGTCGGGACGGTACGCGAAGTCAAACAACACGGAGCCGTCCGCCGCGACGAACGTGACGGACTCGCCCTCGTCCGCGAGGCGGCCCGTGTACGATGATGGGGCCAGATTTGGGATGGTGCCGTAGCGCGCCGCGAACTTGGAACGATCCCGGCACACCACCACGCGCTCGCCCGGCCCCAGCGTCACCGCCCCAAAGGTGTACGTGACCCCGGCCGTGAACCGGCAGCCGGCCAGGTTGTACGAGGCCGCGCTCGTGTTGACCAACTCGATGTATTCCTCGTCGGGATCGTTCGCGGGCCGGTAGTTCAACTCCGCCACCGACACGGGCCCCGCCCATGTCACCCCGGCGACAATGCCCATCCACGCCCCTGCGACGCGCGCCACGACGCTGCCCGATCCAACGAATGGATTCATGTTCTCGTCCTTGTCCCGCAACCCTGCGGACAAGCACGTCTTCGGCAAGCACGCACGGTGCCAAGCGGTGCATCCCGAGGCTGGGCGGGAAGCGGGAAGCGGAGCGGGCCAATAACCTGAATGGGGCCGTCGAAGAGGACCCGCGGCATCGACGTCGCCGCGTGAGGGCACGCGGCCTACAGACGGCCCAACGGCCGTTTCCAGGAGGAATCCACCCTTCCGGATGCAGGGCGGCTCAGGCCATCTCGCGCCAGCGATGGGCGACGGGCATGCGGCGGCCAACGCCAAACGCACGGGGGCTGACCTTGAGCCCGGGCGCGGCCTGGCGGCGCTTGTACTCGGCCCCGTCAATCAGGCGCACCACGCGGTTCACGTCCGCGGCGGCAAACCCCTCGGCGACGATGTCGGCGGGGGCGCGATGCAGGACGACGTAGCGT
>JBJSZF010000347.1:0-7712 GCA_046090125.1 Verrucomicrobiota bacterium | reverse complement strand
CGCGACACCGGCGGGTTCACCGAGTTCATCCCGCTGGCCTTCGTGCCCCATCGCAACCGGCTCGGGTCCGAGCTCGCCCGGGCGCGCGGCGTGTCCACGCGGGACCTTGCGGAGGAGGGGACGGACCGGATCCGGCGCTTGTACCCCTTGGCGCGGCTGTTCCTGGGGCGGGACATCCCCAACCTCCAGACGAGCTGGGTGAAGCTGGGGGTGGCGGAGGCGGCGCGGATGCTGGGTCGGGGCTGCAACGACTTCGGGGGCACGCTTTACGAGGAAAGCATCACGCGCGGCTCGGGCGGCGAGCACGGGGAATGCCTCCCGCCCGCCGACATCCGGCGCGCGATTGAGTCGGCGGGCAAGGTGCCCCGGCAACGCACGACGCTCTACGGCCCGGCGGCCGGGCCCGCTTACGACGCGGCCGCCACGAAGCGCAGGACCTTGAGCGGGTCCTTGATGCCGGGGCCGGACTCGACCCCGCTGGAGACGTCGAGGGCATAGGGCGCCACGCGGGCCACGGCCTCGGCGGCATTCTCAGGCTTGAGCCCGCCGGCGAGGATCACCGGGTGGCCCAGGGCCTGCGCGCGCAGGGCGAGGTCCCAGTCGAAGCGCGCGCCGGTGCCCCCGGCGACGCCCGGCACCCATGCGTCCAGCAGCCATGCGTCCGTCACCGGCGCGAAGGGGGGCATCCGGGCGATCACCTCCGGACCGGACATGCGAAAGGCCTTGATGACGCGCGTGCGCGAGGCCAACGCCGCCGCCACCTCGACGTCCTCGTCGCCATGCAACTGCACGGCGTCGAGGCGGACCGCGTCGATGCAGGCGTTCATGGCTTCGAGAGACTCGTTGACGAAGAGCCCCACCACGGTGACGAACGGCGGGACGCGCCGCCGCAGCTCCGCCGCGCGCCCCACGCCGAGGCGACGGGGCGAGCCCGGCGCGAAGACCAGCCCGATCGCGTCGGCCCCGGCGGCCACGGCGTCGTCCACGTCCTGCTCCCGCGTAAGCCCGCAAATCTTGACCCGTGTACGGTTTGCCATGGTGACACCGTCCCCCAAGGCCGGACGGGAAGGCAACCTCCAATGCCGCCATGGGGCGGCGCAGGGTTCCTTGGGCCGGGAGCGGCGGGGGCGAGGACCTTCCGCGTCGAGGCCATGGGAATCCTCGCGAGGCTGGCACCGAACGGAGTGGAACGGTCCCGCCCGCGCGGGCGCCTGCTGACGGCAAAGGCGGGTGCCGGAGATCCGCCCGTGCGGTTCGGAGCGGCGAGCAAGGAGCGGGGCGAACCCGCATCTGTCCTGCGGGCGCCTCTGGCTGGCCGCTCGCCCCCGGCTTGCGGGGCCGGGCCGACGCGGGCAAGGCTGGGGCGTGAGGCGCGGCCGGGAAGCAAGCGGGGGCTCATGTCGGGCGGGAGACGGGAGCGTCTCGCCGTCGCGTGGGTTCCGCGGGCTGGGGCCTTGGGGGCTTGCGTGGTTGGCCGGGTGGATCACCGCGGTGGCGGTGGTGGCCTCGCCGTTGCCGCCGCACCTTGCGGGCGTGGTTCCCACCGAGGGCGGACCGGCGGGGTACGCCGGGTCCGAGTCCTGCCGCGACTGTCACCAGGACGCCTTCAACTCATGGCATCGGACGTACCATCGGACGATGACCCAGTACCCCACGCGCGGGTCGGTGAAGGCGCGCGTGGACGGCGTGGTGCTGACGAACAGCGGGGTGCGGTACCGGCTGGGCAGCACGGGCGACGTGTTCAAGGTGTGGCTGGATTCGGTGGCGGGCGGGGGCGAGCCGGTGGAGTCGCGGCTGAGCCTGGTGACGGGCTCGCATCACATGCAGGTGTTTTGGATGCCGGGCGAGGACGGCAACGTGCAGGTCGGGTTCCCGTTCACGTGGTTGATCCCGGAGGGGCGATGGGTCCCGCGTCACGCGACGTTCATCCGGCCGCCGGGCACGGGGCATTCGGCGGAGGTTTGGAACGTGGGTTGCAGCCGCTGCCACGCGACGGCGATCGAGCCCAGGGTGGATGCGACGCGGCGGACGGTGGAGACGCGCGCGGCCGAGCTGGGCATCTCGTGCGAGGCCTGCCATGGGCCCGGCGAACGCCACGTGAAGGCCCGTCGCAAGGACGCGTCTCGCGCGAAGGATGCCCCCTTGCCGGCCGGCGAAATCCTGCACCCGGCCAAGCTGGATGCCGTGCGTTCGACCGAGACGTGCGGTTTTTGCCACTCGATGAAGTGGATCGACCGCGGCGAGCCCTGGCGGCAGAACGGGTTCCGGTTCCGGCCGGGCGACCGGCTGGGCGACACCACGCCGCTGATTCGGCCGCGCACGGCCGGCCAGGTGCCCGGGCTCAAGGAGTTCCTCGCGCGCAACCCGGGGTTGTTGTCCGAGTACTTCTGGCCCGACGGCATGGTGCGGGTGAGCGGTCGGGAGATGAACGGGTTGGTGGAGAGCAAGTGCTTCGAGGGCGGGAAGCTGTCGTGCGTGACATGCCATTCGATGCACGACGCGGACCCGGACGACCAGTTGACGCGGAAGGCGCAAGGGAACGCGGCGTGCATCACGTGCCATGGCGCGTACGCTAGCAAGGAGGGGTTGACCCGGCACACGCGCCATGCCGAGGGCTCGGCGGGGAGCGACTGCCGCAACTGCCACATGCCGCACACGACCTACGGGGTGCTTGGGGCGATCCGGAGCCACCAGATCACCCGTCCCACGGCAGCCGAGACGCTCGACCATGGGCGTCCGAACGCCTGCAACGTCTGCCACCTGGACCGTCCGCTTTCGTGGACGGCACGCCAGCTCAACGCGTGGTACGGGCAACCGATGCCGAAGGGCCTGGGCCCCGAGCATGAGGTGGCGGAGTCCGTGCGGCTGGCCTTGTCCGGGGACGCCGGGCAACGCGCCTTGACGGCATGGCACCTGGCATGGGAGCCCGCCGTGAAGGCCTCGGGCGCGCCATGGATCCCGCCCATCCTCGCCGTGCTGCTGGACGATGACTACGCAGCCGTCCGTTGCATCGCGGGGCGTTCGATAGAACGAATGGCTCCCGGTTTGGCCGCTGGGTTTCGCTTCGAGGAGGATCCGGACGCGCGCGACGCATGGACGCCGCGTGTCTGGAAGGCTTGGCGGGAAGGTTGGGCGAAGGATGCGGCCTTGCCCGAGGCCACGAGGGTCCGAGCCGTGGAGCCCGATGCCTTGGCCGCCCGGTTGGCTCCCCTGCGCGCTGCACGTGATGAACGGCCCGTCCGGCTGAGGGAATAGGATGCGGGGCGCGGGGAACGGGAAGCGGGGCGCGGGAAGCGGACGGGGCTGCGTCGCACCCGGTGGGTGCGGTGTGAGGCGTGAAGCCATCCGCGGGGGTGACCACGGGTCTGATCCCGAACTCCTCGTGGCCCGAGCGGGTCCGCTCTGTCTCGCGCAACGTTGGAACGTGTGGTGCGCTGTGGCACCGAAAGCTTCGCTGACTTTGGCGGGTTGGGCGGATAGGATGGACCCACATGGCGCTTCTCCAGATTGACGGCTTGCAGAAGGGCTTCGTGGGCCCGGATGGGTCGCGGCACGTGGTGGTGGACGTTCCCCGGTTTGAGCTGGGCGAGGGCGCGGCGGTGGGGTTGGCAGGGCCCTCGGGCAGCGGCAAGACGACCTTCCTCCACCTCGTGGCGGGCATCCTCGCTCCGGACGCGGGACACATTCGGATCGACGGGACGGACGTGGCCGGGCTTGGGGAGCATGAGCGGGACCGGTTCCGGGCGCGGCACGTGGGCTACATTTTCCAGACGTTCAACTTGCTCCAGGGGTTCACCTGCCTGGAAAACGTGTTGCTGGGGATGAGCTTCGGGCACGGGATCGACCGCGGGCGCGCGGAGGCGTTGCTGCGGCGGATGGGCCTGGGGGAGCGGTTGCATCACTTTCCGCGGCAACTCTCGACGGGCCAACAACAACGCGTGGCGGTGGCGCGTGCGATGGCGGGCAAGCCCCGGTTGGTCCTCGCGGACGAGCCCACGGGCAACCTGGATCCCCGCCATGCCCACGAGGCGCTGGACCTCATCCGCGAGGCGTGCGCGGAGAACGGGTCGGCCCTGCTGCTCGTGTCGCATGACCGCGACATCCTGGCGCGGTTCGGGACGGTGGCGTCATTGGCGGACATCAACCGCGCGAGCCGCGCGGCGGGCATGGGAGGTGTGGCATGACGCTTCCGTTGCTGGTGCGGCGCAGCCTGCGGCAACACGCGTTGTCCACGGCGGTGACGGCGTTGTCGTTGGCGTTGGCGGGCGGCCTGCTCATGACGGTGTGGGTGCTGCGCCAGCAGGCGCGCCAGACCTTCGAGCGCATGGATGGCGGGTGGGACGCGGTGCTCGGCGCGCGCAGCTCCAAGCTCCAGCTCGTCCTCAACGCGATCTTCCACCTCGAGGCATCGCCCGGGAACATCAAGGCGGCCGACGTCGCGCTCCTCTCGTCCAACCCGGCGGTGCGCGCCGTCGTTCCCATTGCCATGGGCGACAACTACCAGGGGTTCCGCATCGTGGGCACGACGACGAACCTGTTCTCGGGGCACGAATACGCGCCGGGGCGTGCGTTCCGGGTGGCGGCGGGGCGGGTGTTCGAGGACAACCTGCGCGAGGCCGTGGTGGGATCGTTTGCAGCCCGCAAGCTGGGGTTTGCCGTGGGCACGGAGTTCCAGCCGTACCACGGGCTCAACTACTCCGCGAACCCCAGGGACAACGTGCAGCACGAGGACACCTACGTGGTCGTGGGCGTCCTCGAGCCCTCCAACACGCCGGCCGACCGCGTCGTGTGGATTCCCGTGGCCGGGCTCCAGAACATGGCGGGGCACGACCCGTCGGCGGCCGAGGACTACAGCGCCGCGTTGGTGAAGCTGCGCGACCCCGCCGCCGGGTTCCGCCTGGACCAGCTCTACAACAAGCAGGGGGACCGCCTGACGTTTGCGTGGCCGATCGGGACGGTGATGGCGCAGCTCTTCGACAAGATCGGGTGGTTCGACCAGGTGCTGGCGCTGGTGGCATGGCTGGTGGCGTTGGTGGCGGCGGCTTCGGTGCTGGCGTCCATCTACAACTCCATGAGCGCGCGGCGTCGCGACATCGCGATCCTGCGGGCGTTGGGGGCGCGGCGCGGGATGGTGTTTGCCTCCATCGTGCTGGAGGCGTCGGCGGTGGCGGCGATGGGTTCGGCGGCGGGCTTCGTGGTGCACGTGGGCCTGCTGACGGGGGCCGGGGCCATCGTGCGCGCGCAGACCGGCGTGCTGATCGAGCCGTTCCAGCCGGGCTGGGTTTGGCTGTGGGCTCCGGCCGCCCTGGTGGGGCTCGCGGCCCTGGCCGGCGTCGTCCCCGCCTTCAAGGCCTACAAGGTCGATGTTGCGTCGTCCCTCGCCCCCGAGTCCTGATCCACCGCGTCCCATCGCCTTCCCCCATGCGTTGCCTTGTCACCGGAGCCTCCGGGTTTGTCGGAGCCAACCTCGTCCATGAACTGGTCGCCCAAGGCCATTCCGTCCGCGCCTTGATGCGTCCCAACGCGGACGTCCGCGGCCTGGAAGGCACGACGTTCGAGCCCGTCGCCGGCGATTTGACGGACGCGCCGGAGTCCCTCGCGAGGGCCATGGAGGGCTGCGACTGGGTCTTCCACGTCGCGGCGAGCTACGCGTTGTGGATGCGCGACTACGCCCCGATGTACCGGAGCAACGTCGAGGGCACCCGCAACATCCTCCGGGCGGCGGTCGCCGCGCGCGTCCGGCGCGTCGTGTACACGAGCACGGTGGGGTGCATCGGGCTGCCCCGGCCCGACGCATCCGGCACGGTCCGGCCCACGGACGAGGAGGCGCCGGTGTCGGAGGGGCAGATGTCGAACCCGTACAAGCACTCGAAGTGGCTGGCGGAGGTGGTGGCGCGGGACGCGGCGCGGGAAGGGGTGCCGGTGGTGATCGTGAACCCGTCCGCGCCGGTGGGGCCGCGCGACGTGAAGCCGACGCCGACGGGGCAGGTGATCGTGGACTACCTGGCGGGGCGGATGCCGGCGTGCCTGGACACGGGCCTGAACTGGGTCCACGTGCGCGACGTGGCCCGGGGGCACGTGCTGGCGGCCGAGCGGGGCCGCGTGGGCGAGCGGTACATCCTGGGCCATGCGGAGGGCAACTGGACCATGGTGCGCACGTTCGAGGAGTTGTCGTCGTTGACGGGGCTGCCGCCGGTGCGGCGGACGGTGCCGTGGCACGTGGCGTTCGTGGCGGCGCAGTTTTCGGAGGGTTGGGCGCGCCTGACGGGCCGGCCGCCGCGAGCGCCGGTCGCGGGCGTGCGCATGGCGCGGTACAAGATGTGGTTCAACCCGGCCAAGGCGGTCCGCGAGCTGGGTCTGCCCCAGACGCCGCCCCGCGAGGCGTTGGCCGACGCCGTGGGGTGGTTTCGCGCCCACGGCATGGCTCCACGATAGGCGCGACGCGGCGCGGGGGATCAGCGGCGGAACTGGAACCGTGCGTCCACGCCCTGGCCGCCGACGGTTGCGATGCCGCGGGGATTCGCGGCGAGGCGGGCGAAGATCTTGAACACGGTGCCGGCCTCGTCGGGCTTGCCCAACGCGGTCGCGAGGTCGCTGGCGGTGAACGAATCGCCCGGATGCGCGGCGAGGTGGGCCATGGCCTGGCGTTGCAGCGCCAGCACGACGGCCGCCGCCTTCTTCCCGGCCTCCACGCCCGGTTGGTGGTACGCGTTGATGCGGACCAAGGACGCGTACAAGCCCACCGCCCTCTCAAACAACGCAATCAAGGCGCCGACCGTGCGGCCGGAAACCTCGGGCACGGTCAACGTGATGCTCTGGCGGCCCTTCTCATACAGCGCGGCGCGCGTACCCAGCAGGAACCCGGCGAGGTAGTCCCCCGACGTCACCCCGGGCTCCACCTCGATGCCCTCGCCGTCCCGGTCGCGCAGGACCTCGACGAAGACCGCGAAGAAGTTCGAGACGCCCTCGCGCAACTGCTGCACGTAGGCGTGCTGGTCCGTGGAGCCCTTGTTGCCATACACCGCCAGCCCTTGGTTCACCACCCGGCCGTCCACGTCGAACTCCTTGCCCAGCGATTCCATGACGAGCTGTTGCAAGTAACGGCTGAACAACTCCAGCCGGTCCTTGTACGGGAGGACCACCATGTCGCGCGAACCGCGGCCCTCGCCGAGGAAGTGCCACGACAGGGCGAGCCATGCCGCCGGGTTGGCGGAGACGTCCGGGTTGCGCGTTGCCAGGTCACACGACCGAGCGCCCTCGAGAAGGGCGTCGATGTCCAGTCCCTGCAACGCGGCGGGCAACAATCCGACCGCGCTGGTCTCGCTGGTGCGGCCCCCGACCCAATCCCACATGGGGAAGCGACGGAGCCAGCCCTCGGTGGTGGCGACGCGGTCCAGTTGGGACCCGGCACCCGTGACGGCCACGGCATGGCGTGCGAACACAAGGCCCTCCTTCTGGTAGGCGGCGGCGGCCTCCAGCATCCCGTTGCGGGTCTCAGGCGTGCCGCCCGACTTCGAGATCACCACGCAGAGCGTCCGGCCCAGCCGACCCTTCAGGCGCGCCAGGACGCGGTCGATGCCGTCCGGGTCGGTGTTGTCGAGGAACAGGGGTTCCAGGCGGTCCGTGGCCGGATGCCCGAGGGCGTGGGCGACGAACTGGGGTCCGAGGGCGCTGCCACCGATGCCGATGACGAGGACGCGCTCGAAGGTTCC
>JBJSZF010000346.1:0-10486 GCA_046090125.1 Verrucomicrobiota bacterium | reverse complement strand
GCCCTGCCGCCGCTAAATCCCAGCGACCTCGCCCGTGCTGTCCCCCAAACGAACGGTGGGCAGGTCCATGCGGTTGAGCATGGAGAGCCACAGGTTGTTCAACGGCGTTTCCTTGGGGAAGACGAGGTGCCGGCCGGGCTTGAGGGTGCCGCAACCGCCGCCCGCGAGGAGGATGGGGAGGTCGTCGTGGTTGTGCGCGTTGCCGTCCGAGTTGCCGCTGCCGTAGGCCAACATGCAATGGTCCAGCAACGTGCCGTCGCCCTCGCGCACGGACTTCAGCCGCCCCAGCAGGTAGGCGAGCTGCGTCGTGTGGAACCGGTTGATCTTCGCGATCTTGGCCTTCCTCTCCGCAATGTTGCCATGATGCGAGAGGTCGTGGTGCCCCTCGCGCACGTCGATGAACGGGTACGGCTTGTTGCTGCCCTCGTTCGCAATGACAAAGGTCGCCACGCGCGTGCTGTCCGTCTGAAAGGCCAGCACCATGAGGTCCATCATCAACCGGATGTGCTGTTCGTAAGTGTCGGGCACGCCCTTGGGCTGCACCACGCCCTCCGGCGTCCGCACCTCCGGCAACCGCGTCGCCTGCTCGATCCGGCGCTCCAGGTCGCGGACGGCCGACAGGTACTCGTCCAGCTTCCGTTGATCCCCGCGCCCCAGCTTGCCGTTCAAGTCCGAGAAGTCATCCCGCACAAGATCGAGCACGGACTTGCGCCGGGCATCTCGCCGGGCGCGCTCGGCCTGGGAACCGGTTCCAAAAAGTCGCTCAAAGACCAGCTTGGGGTTCACCTCCTTGGGCAACGGCTGCGTCGCCGAGCGCCACGCCATCGTGGACGAGTACACGCACGAGTAGCCCGAGTCGCAGTTGCCGGCCATCGAGCCCGCCTCCGTGCCCACCTCGAGGGACGGCAGCCGGGTCTTCTCGCCGATGCGCGCCGCCGCCACCTGGTCCACGGAAATGCCGGCCCGGATGTCCGTCCCGTCCGTCTTGCGGGCCTGGCAACCCGTCAGGAACGCGGACAACGCCCGCGCGTGGTCGCCCGCGCCGTCGCCATTCGCGCGGGCCTTGTCCGCCGTGAGGCCGGTGAGGATGGAGAAGTCCGCGCGATGCTCCGCGAGGGGCTCGAGAATGGACGGCAGCTTCTCGGGCAACGCGCCCTCCTGGCCGGGCCGCCAGTCGGCCATGTTCTTGCCGTTGGGCACATACAGGAACGCCATGCGGTTCGGGGCCGCCTGCCCGGACGGCGTCGCGCCATGGGCCCAGGAGGTCATCGGCCCCATCGCCTCCAGCCAAGGGAGGGCGACGACCGTTCCCAGCCCGCGCAGGGCCGACCGACGTGAAAGGAGGAGCTTGCTCATGTGCGTGGGGGGTTCGTGGTGGGGAATCGTCCGTGTGCCGTCAAAAAATCACTGCGCTTGCCGCGTCATGCCTGTCGCTCGTTCCTGCCTTCAACTGCCTTAACTGCCCTTCGCCTTGGGCTCCTCCGCCGCGCGGTCCGACGCGAGCCCGCGCCGCATCCGGAACGGGTCGCTCTGCACGATGGACAAGACCAAGGATGAAAAACGGTATTCCCCCTTGGCGGTGCCCGCGAGGACCTTTTTGAGCGCCGGCTCGTCGTAGAACTCCAGCCCGCGCCCGGTCGCGTAGGTCATGAGCTTCTCGGCGAGGTTGCGCGCCACCAGCTCCTTCCGGCCCTTCAACACGCCCCGCAGGCCCGCCGCGCCATCGAACGCGCTGCCGTCGGGCAACGTCCCGGAGGGATCGATGGCGTCCTTCCCGTCCTGGGTGCGGAAGCGGCCGATGGCATCGAAGTTCTCAAAGGCGAAGCCCATCGCGTCCATTTGCTGGTGGCAGTTCGCGCACGACGGGTTGGCGCGGTGCTGTTCCATCCGTTGCCGGAGCGTGCCCTTCAGCTCGTGCTGGGTTTCCAGCTCTGGCACGTTCGGGGGCGGGGGCGGGGGCGGCGTGCCCAGGATTTGCTCCAGCACCCAGCGCCCGCGCTTCACGGGCGACGTGCGCGTCGGATTCGACGTCGCCGTCAGCACGCTCGCCTGCGTCATCAAGCCCCCGCGGCGACGGTCGGGAAACGTCACCCGGACAAACTCATCGCGGCGGCCCTCGCCCTTGGGCACCTGGTCCTCGATCCCATAATGCCGGGCCAGGACCCGGTTCACGTAGGTGAAGTCGGCGTCCACAAGGTCCAGGATGCTCCGGTCCTCGCGCACGACCTCGCCCAGGAACAGCTCCGTCTCGCGCAGCATCGCCTTGCGCAGCCGGTCATCGAAGTCCGGGAACATCTTCGCGTCCGGCTGGAACGTGGCGAGGCGCTGCAACTGGAGCCATTGCAGGCCGAAGTTGCGAACGAGCGCCTCCGCGCGCGGGTCCTTCAGCATCCGCCGCACCTGCGGCTCAAGCTCCGCCGTCAGCCGTCCCTTGTCCGCCAAGGCCATCAACGTCTCGTCCGGCATCGTGCTCCACAGGAAGTAGCTGAGGCGCGACGCCAGCGCGTGCTCGCCCACGGGCCGGGGCTTCGTCGAGCGCGGCGCGTCGTCCCCCTCCACCCGGAACAGGAACTTGGGCGAGACCAGCGCGGCGCGGACCAGTTCCTGGATGCCGGCCTCGGGCTTGCCGCCGCCCTCCGCCGTCGCCTGCTCGACGACGCGTGCATACCGCTCCACCTCCGCCGTCGTGGGCGGACGACGAAACGCCTGCCGCAAAAACCACGCCGACGCCTCCGACGCGCGCCGGGCCTCCGGCACCTTCGCCAACCGCTCTTCCACGCGCCGCATGAACGCCGTCCGCGTGTCCGTGGGGCCGATGACCTTGAACTCGTTGAGGAAAAGGAGGGCGTTGGTGGGGAGCGCGTCCCGGTTCACCCAACGGGCCGCGAACCGCCGCTCGCCGGGCTCCAGGTCGAGCTGCACCTCGAACTCCTTCCAGGGCTTGGTCGTGTTCGTCACCGCGAACACCTCCAGCTCGCGGTCGCCCATCCGCAATGCCATCCGCACCGGGTCCGCCCCCGGCGCGTTCGTGGCCCCGGCACGCACGCGGAACGTGTACCGCCCCGACATCTTGATCTCGTGCGTCGCGTGCAGCTCCGCCACCGAGTTCGTCACCCGCCGCGTGCTGTTCTCCGACCCCTTCACCCGCGGCTCCAGGAACAACCCCGCCGTCGTCCGCGTCGGCGGCTTCGGCAGCTCCAGCAACACCACCCGCCGCGCGATTGCGTCCGCCGCGTCCAGGTACCGCTCCAGGTGCACCGGCGACATCGTCAGGACGTCCCCGATGTTGTCGAACCCATGCCCGATGTCGTCCGCCGGGAAGTTTTCCGACGCCGAGAAGTCCGTGGAAAGGAGGTCGCGGACGGTGTTGTCGTACTCGGTCCGGTTGAGGCGACGCGCGGTGACGCGGCCGGGATCGACGGAAGCCTTGGACTGCGCCTTGGCGATCGCGCCCTCCACGGCGGCGTTGAATGCCGTCACGTCGGCCGCCGACGGATGCGACCTCGCCTTCTTGGGCGGCATCTCGCCGGTGTTGACCTGCTGCAACACGGATCGCCACGTCTTCAGGTCCTGCAAGAGCCGCGACTCGTCCTTGAACTTCGTGAGGTCGAGGTCCGCCTTGGCCTTGGTGGGGCCGTGGCATTCATGGCAGTGCTGCTGCAAGAACGCCTGCGCCTGCTTGAAGCCCGGTTGCGCGCCTAGCACGCCCAACGTGGAAAGGGCCGCCCACGCCGCCGCCAATGCGATGGCCAACTTCCCCCCGAATGGAATGCATCTCGTCATCCGAAAATGATTTCCCTACCGGCGCGCCGTCCTTGTATTCGACGCCGTTTCGGTGGCACGGGCAAGCCCCGACGTCCCCAAGATGCCGCGCGTCCGGAGGTTGAAGGTGACGTGGCAAATCGGGTTGGCGTTCAGGCTTCCGGGTGCCGGGACCGGGCCAAGGCTTACCACGCTCGCGACGATCCCCCGGAGCGATGAGTCGCTACATGGAGTGCCAGTTTCAGCTGGCGGGCCTTGCCCCGGAAAACAGGACGGTAAGAAGGGTTGGTTTCTCGGTGAGGATTGTCGTTCGAACTGGGCGGGGGCGAGGTTGCTAGGGCGCTCATGGGGTGCTGGGTGTAAGGAAGCGGGCAATGTCCTGGGAGGCCTGGGCGTCCTCGGAGGCGAGCTTGCCCGGGTGCTGACGTCTGTTGAGCCAGACCTGGTAGCCGCTTCGCGACACAGCGAAGGCGCTGTGGAGAGTCTCTCATGAACGCGGGTCCTTCATCGCGCCGATGGTTTGGAAGCGCTCGGCCGGGTTCGGTGAACATGCCCAAGGTTTTTGAATGTCGCTTTGCTCGACGACGAGACGCAGCTCTTTTGGGGCGGCGTCGAGCTGGGATCTGGGGTCGGCGTTGGATCGGTTTTTGGGGAGGGAGCCCTGGGTGGCTTGCACGGCAGGGTAGGGGATCTGGGGGGGCCATGAGTAGAGGCGCTCGGACTTGTTGCCGAGCCCTGCGGCGATGACATGGGCGGGCTTGCTGCTGTTGAGCCAGCAGGGGACGGCATCGTGCCTGAAGGCGTCGTCGCGCTGGGGCTTGGGGACGCGCTGAGCAGGATGCGGAGGCGGGACGGGGACAGGGGCGCGGACCGGAATGCGACTGGTGGGACGCTTCGTGCTCCTGAAGGTGATGCCGTTTTTGTCTCGGATTCCCTTTCCAGTGGATCGAAGCACCCTCACAGGACGTTGGGTGATGGTTGCGGTCGCCCGGGCGGGGCGACCGAGGGCGCGGGGCCCGGGATGTCGGTGGGTCATGACGACGTTGGGTTGGCTTGGCCGGCCAGCAGGGCGATGAAACGGCTCATGGCGGGCGACAGCACCTTGTCCGCCCGATGGATGACGGCGAGCGGGCGCTCAAGGGTGGCTCCCGCCAACGGCAAGGCCGCGAGGCTGTGCCGGGCGACCTCCTGGGCCACGGACCCCTCCGGCACGATCGCCACGCCCGCCTCCACCTCCACGGCGCGCTTCACGGTCTCGATGTTGTCAAACTCCATGACCGTCCGGACGGCAACGCCGCGCTCGCGCAGGAAGCGGTCGATGGCCTTGCGCGTGGGGATGTCGGGATCGAAGGCGATGAAGCGCTGGCCTTCGAGCCGTTCGACAGGAAGGGGCCGGGTGGCGGCCAAGGGATGCGACGGCGGCGTGATGACGACCATGGACTCGGTGCGGAGGGGGACAATGGCGAGCCGCGCGTCGCGGCTGGGGCAGGCCACAAGCCCTAGGTCGGCGTCGTTGGAGAGCACGTCGTCATAGACCTCGTTGGCACGACGGTATTCCACGTGGACGTGGATGCTGGGGAAGGCCTTGAGGAACCGCTTGAGGTACGGGGGAAGGTCGTGGAGCCCGATGGAATAGATCGTGGCGACACGGATGGATCCGGCCGCGACGCCCTTGGCTTCCTCGAGCCGGGCCCGCAGGGCGACGAAGGACTGCACCATCGTCTTGGCGTGCTCGTAGAGGATCTCGCCCTCTCGGGTGAGCCGGAACTTCTTCTTCGAGCGCTCGATGAGGAGGCAGTGGAGCTGGCGTTCGAGCGAGGAGACCTGCTGGGAGACGGCGGATTGCGTCACGCCATTGGCCTTTGCCGCCCGCGTGAAGCTCTCGGTCTCGGCAAGGTCGCAGAACACCTTGAAGCCCTCGATGTGCATGCCGACCCCATCAGGCAACAAGACGCGCAGGAAGGAAAGGAGTCGCTGGATGGGGCGTGACGCGGGGAGCGAGGATCGGGGAGCGAGGATCGGGGGCGGGGGCGGGCGTTCAGGGGAGGCGAGTGGGAGCCGGAAAGAGAAAAAGGGCGCGGCCGTGGCCGCGCCCCAGGTTTTCCGGCCCGGAGGCCGGGACGGGAATGAAAGGCAGGACTTAGTAGTCCATGCCGCCGCCGTGGTGAGGATCGGCGGCGGGCTTCTCCTTCTTCTCGGGGATCTCGGTGATGAGGGCCTCGGTCGTCAGCATGAGGCCGGCGATGGAGGCGGCGTTCTGCAACGCGGAGCGGGTCACCTTCTTGGGGTCGATGACGCCGGCCTTGACGAGGTCCTCGTACTCGCCGGTGGCGACGTTGTAGCCCTCGTTGCCCTTGCGGCGGCGAACCTCCTGGACAATGAGGGAGCCCTCGACGCCCGCGTTGGACGCGAGCTCGCGGAGGGGGGCCTCGACGGCGCGGCGGACGATGTCCACGCCGGTCTGCTCGTCGTGGATGGCGAGCTTGAGGGCCTCGATGGCCGGGAGGGCGCGCAGCAGGGCGACGCCGCCGCCGGGGACGATGCCTTCCTCGACGGCCGCGCGGGTCGCGTGGAGGGCGTCCTCGACGCGGGCCTTCTTCTCCTTCATCTCGGTCTCGGTGGCCGCGCCGACATGGATGACGGCGACGCCGCCGGCGAGCTTGGCGAGGCGCTCCTGGAGCTTCTCGCGGTCGTAGTCGGAGGTGGTCTCCTCGATTTGGCGGCGGATTTGGTTCACGCGGCCCTGGATCTCGGAGTTCTTGCCGTTGCCCTCGACGATGGTGGTGTTTTCCTTCTCGACGACGATGGACTTGGCGCGGCCGAGGTCGCTGAGCTCGAGGTTCTCGAGCTTGATGCCGAGGTCCTCGGTGATGCAGCGGCCGCCGGTGAGGATGGCGATGTCCTCGAGCATGGCCTTGCGGCGGTCACCGAAGCCGGGCGCCTTGACGGCGCAGGCGTTGATGGTGCCGCGGAGCTTGTTGACCACGAGGGTGGCCAGGGCCTCGCCCTCGACCTCCTCGGAGATGATGAGGAGGGGCTTGCCGGTCTTGGCGACCTTCTCGAGGACCGGAAGGAGGTCCTTCAGGTTCGAGATCTTCTTCTCGTAGATGAGGATGTAGCCGTCATCGAGCTTGGCCTCCATCGACTCCGCATTGGTCACGAAGTACGGGGAGAGGTAGCCCTTGTCGAACTGCATGCCCTCGACGACGTCGAGCGTGGTCTCGGTGGACTTGGCCTCCTCGACGGTGATCGTGCCGTCCTTGCCGACCTTGTCCATCGCCTCGGCGATGATCTCGCCGATGGTGGTGTCCCAGTTGGCGGAGACGGTGGCGACCTGCTTGATCTCCTCGTTGTCCTTGACCTTCTTGGCGATCTTGGCGAGCTGGTCCACTGCCGCGTCCACGGCCTTCTGGATGCCACGCTGCAAGGAGACGGGGTTGGCCCCGGCGGTGACGTGCTTCAGGCCCTCGCGGTAGATGGCCTCGGCGAGCACGGTCGCCGTCGTGGTGCCGTCGCCGGCGATGTCCGAGGTCTTGCTGGCGACCTCGCGGACCATCTGCGCGCCCATGTTCTGGTACGGGTTCGGCAGCTCGATCTCCTTGGCGACGGTGACGCCGTCCTTGGTGACCGTGGGGGAGCCAAACTTCTTGTCGATGACGACGTTGCGGCCCTTGGGACCGAGCGTCGCCTTGACGGCCTTGGCGAGGACCTCGACGCCGCGGAGGAGTTCCTGCCGGGCGACTTCATCAAACAACAGTTGCTTTGCAGCCATGTGTAATAGGGAGTTGAACGTGGATGGTTAAGGGGTGGTGTTAGACAACGATGGCGAGGATGTCGTCCGCGTTGAGGAGCTTGTACTCCTTGCCGTCGATCTTGATCTCGGTGCCGCCGTACTTCGAGATGAGCACGCGGTCGCCGACCTTGACCTCGAAGGGCTGGACCTTGCCGTCGTCGTCCTTCTTGCCGGTCCCGAGGGCGCGCACGACGCCTTCGGTGGGCTTCTCCTTGGCGGAATCCGGGATGATGATGCCGCCCTTCTTGGTCTCCTTCTCCTCGACCGGCTCGACGAGCACGCGATCACCGAGGGGTTTCACATTCAGTGCCATAACTTTTCTGCGATTGGTTCTGTTCTCTTCGTTGCTTACCGAGTCGTCTCCCGGCGCACTCGCGCTCGGGAAAATCCGGCCGCCACGCCAGCCATGGGCCGCGGGACGGCGCGAAAGCTTCAGGAGGCCTTCTTGCCGTCGTCCACGACCTCCGCGTCGATGATGGTGGGATCATCCTTGCCGCCGGGCTTGCCCGCGCCACCGGCCGCCGTCTCCGCGCCGGCCCCAGGGGCTCCCGCCGCCGGCCCGCCCTTGGCGTACAGTTCCTGGCCGGCCGCCTGCATCACCTCGTTGAGCTTGTCCACGGCCGATCGGATGGCCGCCGCGTCGCTGCCCTTGAGGGAATCGCGCACGGAGGAGACCGCGTCATCGATCTTGCCCTTGGCCGCGCCGAGCTTCTCGGCGTTCTCCGTGGCGAACTTTCCGGCGCGGTAGGCCACGTTGTCCGCCTCGTTGCGCAGCTCCACCTCCTCGCGGCGCGTGCGGTCCTCGTCCGCGTGGGACTCGGCGTCCTTGCGCATGCGCTCCACCTCGTCCTTGGAAAGGCCGGAGGAGGCGGTGATGACAATCTTCTGGCTCTTGCCCGTGCCCAGGTCCTTGGCCGTCACGTTGAGGATGCCATTCGCGTCGATGTCGAAGGTGACCTCAATCTGGGGAACGCCGCGGGGCGCGGGCGGCAAGTCGCGCAGCTCGAAGCGTCCCAGGGACTTGTTGTCGCGGCAAAACTGGCGCTCGCCCTGGAGCACGTGCACGTCCACGCCCGGCTGGTTGTCGCTGGCCGTCGAGAAGATCTCGGACTTCTTCGTGGGGATCGTCGTGTTGCGCTCGATCAGCTTGGTGAAGACGCCGCCCAGGGTCTCGATGCCGAGGGAAAGCGGGGTGACGTCGAGGAGCAGAACATCCTTCACCTCGCCCTTGAGCACGCCACCCTGGATGCCGGCGCCGATGGCCACCACCTCGTCCGGGTTAACGCCCTGGTGGGGGGGCTTGCTGACGAGGGTGCGGGCGGTCTCGACGACGCGGGGCATGCGGGTCATGCCGCCGACAAGCACGAGCTCGTCCACTTGGTCCGCCGTGAGGCCGGCGTCCTTGAGGCACGCCTTGGTGGGCGTGACCGTGCGCTCGAACAAGCGGTCGCAAAGCTGCTCCATCTTGGCCCGGGACAAGCGGGTCTGGATGTGCTTGGGCCCCGAGGCATCGGCGGTGATGAAGGGCAGGTTGATGTCGTACTGCTGGGCGGAGCTGAGCGCGATCTTGGCCTTCTCCCCCTCCTCCTTGATGCGTTGCAGCGCATCCGGCTGCTTGCGCAGGTCGATGCCGCTGTCGCGGCGGAACTCGTCCAGGAGCCAATCCATGATGGCGTTGTCCCAGTCGTCGCCGCCGAGGTGCGTGTCGCCGTTGGTGGCCTTCACCTCGAAGACGCCGTCGCCGATCTCCAGCACGGAAATGTCAAAGGTGCCGCCGCCGAGGTCGTAGACGGCGATCTTCTCATCCTTCTTTTTGTCGAGCCCGTAGGCGAGCGAGGCGGCAGTGGGCTCGTTGATGATGCGCAGGACCTCGAGCCCGGCGATCTTCCCCGCGTCCTTCGTCGCCTGCCGTTGGGAATCGTTGAAGTAGGCGGGAACCGTGATGACCGCCTGCGTGATCGTCTCGCCCAGCCGCACCTCGGCGTCCGACTTGAGCTTCGCGAGGATCATCGCGGAAATCTCGGGCGGGCTGAACTGCTTGGGCTTGCCCTCGACGTCCACCTCGACCCAAGCGTCCCCGTTGGGGGCCTTGACCACCTTGTACGGCACGCGCTTCACCTCTTCCTGGACCTCGTCGAACTTCCGGCCCATGAACCGCTTGATCGAGTAGACCGTGTTGCGCGGGTTGGTCACGCCTTGGCGCTTGGCGGCGTCGCCCACCAAGCGTTCCCCGGACTTCGCAAACGCCACGATCGATGGCGTGGTGCGCTTACCCTCCGAGTTCTCCAGGACCATTGGCTCCCCGCCTTCCATCACGGCCATGCAGGAGTTCGTCGTGCCCAAGTCGATTCCAAGAACCTTTGCCATAAAATGCGTCGCTCCGTTCGTCCCGCCTATGCTTGCAAGCCGGATGCCGCCGGGTCTTGCCATGTCGCACACACCCGCGTTTCAAGACGTTTTGCTCGTGTTTTCATCATATTTTTCCGCCTGCAATCCCCGTCGCATCCCACGCGGATGCCGCCCTTCAGGGCCATGGACGTGACACATTGTCACCTCTCAGCCGCCGGCGTCGTGCCCAGATGTCTCGACGGTCCACTCCGACGCGGCCCCGGCGCGGGTTCCGACCAACTCGGGAGGCGCGTCGTTCGTTCACGGCCCCACGAGTGTCGGCAATCCCGCGGGCTTCCCGGCGCCCTTCCGGCCCGCTTTTTGGTCGCCACAAGGCACCCGGCCCACACCATCCGCCCCGTCACAGCCATGTCCCGCCGACTCCCATGAAAGCGCTAGGCAACCGACGCAGGCACGTCCTCGCGACCCCGATCCACATCTATGTGCTATGGCACCCGCAGTTCACCGAGGGGCTGGACCTTGCCGTGGACATCTACCGCTGGTTCCGCCTCGACAACATCGAGGGCATCCCGGTGTTCTTCC
>JBJSZF010000345.1:0-9824 GCA_046090125.1 Verrucomicrobiota bacterium | reverse complement strand
TTACCGGCCGGGGAAGGGAAATCCACACTTTTTTCCGCTGGAGATTGCCTTGGCCTCATGGGGCGCACGGACAGAGGTCTCAGGCAATGATCTTGTGGACGACCTCGCCGTGGACGTCGGTGAGTCGGAAGTCGCGGCCCTGGAACCGGTAGGTCAGCCGGGTGTGGTCGAAGCCGAGGAGGTGGAGGAGCGTGGCGTTGAGGTCGTGGACGTGGACCTTGTCGCGGCTGGCGTTGAACCCCAAGTCATCGGAATCGCCGTGGGTGTGGCCGGGCCGGACGCCCCCGCCGGCCAACAGCATGGAGAAGCAGTTGGGGTGATGGTCCCGCCCGTCGTCGCCGCCCTGCACCATGGGCGTGCGCCCGAACTCGCCGCCCCAGACGACGAGGGTGTCGTCGAGGAGACCGCGCTGGCGGAGGTCGCGGATGAGGGCGGCGGTGGGGCGGTCGGTGTTGGCGCAGTTGTGCTTCAGGTCGGCGACGAGGCTACCATGCTGGTCCCAGGCCTCGTGGAAGACCTGCACGAATCGCACGCCCCGCTCGACGAGGCGACGGGCGAGGAGGCATGCATTGGCGAAGGTGGGCTTGCCGGGCTCGGCCCCGTAGGCCTCGAGGGTGGGCTTGGATTCGCGCGAGAGGTCCATGAGGTCGGGCGCGCTGGACTGCATGCGGAAGGCCATCTCGTAGGCGGAGATGCGCGCGGCGATCTCGGGGTCGCCCACGGCCCCCAGCCTGCGGGCATTGAGGCGCTGGATGACGTCCAGCGAGTCGCGTTGGAGGGCGGGGTCGATGCCCTTGGGGTTGCCGAGGAAGAGGACGGGCTCGGATCCGGTGCGGAAAAGGGTGCCGCCGTAGGGGGTGGGGAGAAAGCCGGAGCCCCAGTTGGAGCTGCCGCCGGACGGGCCCTTGGAACCGGTGGAAAAGACGACGTAGGCGGGAAGGTCGCTGCACTCCGAGCCCAGGCCATAGGTGGACCATGCGCCGAGGGAGGGGCGGCCGAACTGCTGGGAGCCCGTGGACATGAAGATCTGGGCTGGGGCGTGGTTGAAGGCGTCCGTGTGGAGCGACTTCACGATGCATAGCTCGTCGGCGACGGATCCGAGATGGGGGAGCAGCTCGGACAGCTCGATCCCGGACCGGCCGTGGCGCGCGAACTTGAACTTGGGCCCCAGCAGGGTGGAGCTGGGGTTGATGAACGCGGCGCGGTAGCCCTCCAGCAGGCTGGGCGGCGGCAGCTTGCCGTTCCACCGGGCCAGCTCGGGCTTGTGGTCGAACAACTCCAGGTGGCTGGGCGCGCCGGCCTGGAAGAGGAAGATGACGCGCTTGGCACGGGGCGCGAAGTGCGGCGCCCGGGGCGCAAGCGGGTTGAAGGCGGCCGGGGAACTGGCGCTCGGGCCGGCCTTGACGGGCGATGCGGTCGCCGCCTGGGTGGTGCCGCCCATCAGGTGCCGCAGCGCGATGGCTCCCAGCCCCACGCCGCACTGCTGGAAGAACCAGCGTCGCGTCAGGAACTGGCGGTGCAGCCCGAGGGCCTCGGAGGCGGGGTCGATGCGGTTCATTCGCGGGTAAGGGTTTCGTCGAGGTTGAGGAGGACGCGCGTCACGGAGGCGAGGGCGGCGAGCTGCGTCGGGTTGGCGTGGCTGGGGAGGTCTGTGGGTGGCTCCTTGCCGCCGGCGCCGAGGTCGCGGGCGTCGAGCCACCCATCGGCGACGCGCCGGAGCTGGCGGCGGTAAAGACCCTTGAGCTCGTTGCGCTCGGCGGGGGCGGGCGGTCGTCCAAGGACGAGCCGGAAGGCGTGCGTGATGCGTGCGTCCTCGTCGGGGCCGGTTTCGCGCAGGGTGCGGAGGGCCAACGCCTGCGCGGCCTCGACGAACAAGGTCTCGTTCAACGCGGTGAGGGCCTGCAACGGGGTGTTGGAACGGGAACGCCGCACGCACGAGAAGTCGGCGTTGGGAACGTCGAAGTTTTGAAGCGCCGGGAACGGTGTGGAGCGGCGACGAAAGGTGTACAGGGCGCGGCGGTAGCGGTTGGTTCCCTTTTCCTCGACCCACTCAAACGGCCCGTAGCTGGCGGGCGGCTTGAAGAGGAAGTCGGGCGCGGGTGCAAACAGGCTGGGGCCGCCGAGCGCTGGGTTGAGCAGCCCGCTGCTGGCGAGGGCGATGTCGCGGACGATCTCGCCCTCGACGCGCAGGCGAGGCGCGCGGGCGAGGAACCGGTTGCGCGGGTCGCGCTGGAGGTCCTCGGGCCGGACGCGGCTGGATTGCCGGTAGGTGGCGGACGACACGATGAGGCGATGGAGGGCCTTCATGGACCAGCCACGTTCCATGAACTCGGTGGCCAGCCAGTCGAGCAGCTCGGGATGGCTCGGGGCGGGGGCTTGCAGGCCGAGGTCCTCGGGCGTCTCGACCAAGCCGGTGCCGAAGTACTGTTGCCAGACGCGGTTGACGATGGCGCGCGCGGTCGTGGGCGAGCGGCGGTCCACGAGCCAACGGGCGAAGGCAAGCCGGCCGCGCTCGGCGTTGGCGTCCATGGGATGAAGGAAGGCGGGCACGCCTGCGGACACGGCCTTGCCGGGCTTCAGCCAATCGCCGCGGCGCAGGACGGTGGTGACGCGGGGCTCGTCCCGGGGCGCGAGGGTGAGGGTGGTGTGTCCTTCGGGCCATTGCCGCCACAAGGCCTGGATGCGGTCGTTGCTGTCCTTCCACTCGGGGACGGTCGTGCGGAAGTGCGCGAACAACGCGGCGACCTGGGCGGGCGAGCGGCGCCCGGCCGGCGTGGCGAGGATGGGCCTCAGCCCGGCGGGCACGGGATCCAAGGGGGCGTTGGTGGCGGCGGCAACGGAGAGGCGGAAGCGCCCGAGGTTGTGGTTTTGGTTGTCGTCCGAGTTCCATCCGCCGTGTTCCTGGACAAGGTGAAAGTCCAGGCGGACGCCGCCGGGGACATGGACGGGCTTGTCCGGGTGGAACACGGCCTGGCGCGACGTGTTGCGGCGGCCGGGCCCGGCATCGATGCCCCAGGCGGTGAGGTCCTTGCCATCGATGGCATGGGCGACGGGCCCGTAGGTGCGCCTCTTGCCGGAACGGTCGTCAAACTCGGCTTCCAGCGGCTTTTCCTCGTTGGCGAAGTCGGCCTCGGCCCGGACGAACTTCACGTCGAAGGCGTTGGTGGGGTGGATGAGCGAGGTGACCTTGACCTTGAACTCGGTAAGGGCGGCCATGCCGCGGATGGAGCGGCCGGGTCCGCCGGAGGGAAGGCTGGGATGCGGGAGTTGCTCGAGGCGGAAGGTGCCGATGGTTCCGGAGGCGTTGGTGCCGCGGAAGTGGGCGGTCCATTGGGTGGGTGCGTAGCCGCCGGCGATGATGGAGCCGTCGGCGAGGTGCTCGAAGCGTTCGCCGTGGTCGCCGGCGTTCCGGCACTCGACGACCTGCCAGGCGCGGTCCGCGTCGCGCACGGAGGCCTCCCAACGGGCCATGCGCTCGGCCCAGTCGGGATGGCGGTGCTGCAAGTCGGACTCGATGGCACGGACGTCGCGGCGCAGTTGGTCGATGCGCTGGAGTTGCTGGGGCAGATAGACGACGCGGGAGCCCTCGTGCTCGTTGTTGAGGAAGGCGAACATGCGGTAGTAGTCCGCCTGCGCGAGGGGGTCGTACTTGTGGTCGTGGCACTGGGCGCACTGGATGGTGAGGCCGAGGACCGCCTTCCCAATCGCGTCCATGCGGTCGAACATGGCGTCCATGCGGAACTGCTCGGGATCGACGCCGCCTTCCTCGTTGATCATGGAGTTGCGCAGGAACCCGGTGGCGACCACCTGGTCCTGCGTGGCGTTGGGCAGGAGGTCGCCGGCGAGTTGCTCGACGACGAACTGGTCGTAGGGAAGGTCGCGGTTGATGGCGTTCACCACCCAGTCGCGGTAAAACCAGACGAAGCGGGCCTTGTCCTTCTCAAACCCGTCCGAGTCGGCGTAGCGGGCGCCATCCAGCCAGTGGCGGCCCCAACGCTCCCCGTGATGCGGCGACGACAGGAGTCGCTCGACGACCCGCTTCTCCGCGTCGGGCGAGCGATCCAACATGAACGCATCGACCTCGGAGGGGGTGGGCGGCAGGCCGGTGAGGTCGAGGCAGAGACGGCGCAGCAACGTGGCGCGGTCGGCGGGCGGGGAGGGTTTCAGGCCCTCGTCTTGGAGGCGCTGGAGGATGAAGGCGTCCAGGTCATTTCGAGGCCAGCCCCGGGGTGGTTGTTTCAACCTGGGAACCGCAGGCTTGGCAGGGGCCTTGAACGCCCAATGTTCGGATGCCTTGGATGCCGTCTGGCCCAAGCCGAGCCGCGCGACGGTCGTCGCGGCCAGCAACACTCCGGCAAGCAGTCGGGAAACACGCATGGCTCGATGGAGGGACGCTATCCACGACCGGGAAACTTGGCGAACCGTAATCCGGGAATGGGCGTGGACGCCAAGGTGCGGCTTCCACCGGAGGTGGGCCCGCGACGCATTCAGGGTGCGCCAGGAGGCTAGGGTCGCACCCGTTCTGCGGGCAGGCGGCCGAGCACTTGGGGTGCTAGACGAAGGTCCTCGGAGCCTGGATCGGGCCGTTCGCCACCAACATGCCCATCCGCGAGCACGGCCTGCGCGCGACCGCCATGCCGGAAGTGGACGGTGGCCTCGAGGGCGTTGGTTCCGAAGTAGAAGAACTCCTCGAGCATGGGGCGCTCGGGCGAGGCCGGGGGTTGGAAGTCATTGACCTGTCCTGAGTCGGCCAGCACTGCCAAGGACGAGGGGGAAGCAACATGGTGGACGTTGACGGCGGCTCCGTTGCGAGGCCCGAGCAGGAGGTTGTAGGCGTAGCCATGGGCCGCGCCGAGGGCCTTGGGCTTGAACAGGGGGGAGGCGCGGTTGAGCGCGGGGCACACCTCGACGCCGCGGCCCTGGAGGTACGGCCACAGGGCGCCGGCCGTCGGGTCGAAGGCGCGCTGACCCTCCGCGCCGTCCTGAAGCCACCCGAACCAGTACGCCCAGCCATCGGCGCGGCGCTCGCTGCGCTCGGCAAAGGCGCGTCCGCCGTGCTCGTCCCAGTAGAGGTGCGCGGCGAGCCCCAGTTGCCGGAGGTTGGAGACGCACCGCGCGTTGGCGGCGGCGTGGCGGGCGCGCCCGAGACCGGGCAGGGACAACCCGGCCAGCAACGCGACCACGGAAACTGTCGCCATCAACTCCACCATGCTGAAGCCGAGCTGGAATCGGCGGGGGTTCATGGCCGACGCGCCTCCACGCGATAGAGCCGGTGGGCGTGCCCGGCGGCGTCGTCCAGCGCGACCTCGCCGCCGTCGCCCGTGACGGGACCGGCGACGGCCGTCCATGCGTGCAGGTCGGCGCTGGCCTGCAACGTGTAGCGCCAGCCTGCACGGGTGCCGCAACGCACGCGTGCGCCGCCCGGCGTCGCGTCCACGCGGAGCCCGACGATGACCGGCCCCGGACCGTTCCAGCGCAGGCGGTCGATGCGCGCGGACGCCCTCAGCGAACCGGCGTACCTCGGGTCTTGGCCGGCGTCGCTGTACGCGTTCACGGACAGGGCATCGACCTCGAACCCGGTGAAGGACGGCGGCACGACGACGGCGCGCAGGGCGGGGCCCGGAACACCATCCTCCGTCATCGCCAGCCGCAGCGTCCGGTCCGCCGCCGTGTACGCCAGGTCGAACCCGTACCGGATGCCGGCCTGCGGCTCGACGAAGCTGTCCGCGTAGCCCCATGGCAACCGCCCGTCGGCGGGCACGACGACCGGCGAGATCGACGCGCTGATCAAGCCGGAGGGCTCGGAGCCGAACCACGCCCATTCCACGAGGTTGCGGGACGCGAGGAACACGCCGCGGCGGAAGCTCGGCTGGGTTGCGTCCGCGCGCCGGACCAGCCCAACGGCCATGGGGAACGTCCCGGGCTTTCCCGGCGCGACGCCCACGGCGTGCGCGTCCAGGAGCAGGTCGAATCCGAAGGAGAAGTCGTCGCGCTCGGTCACCGGGCCGGGCAGTTCACGGGTGAAGAACCCGTTTGGGCGCGTGGAATCCCACTCCACGGCCAGCCATCCGGCGGGTTCCCATCGAAAGGCTGCGTCGTCGCCCAACGCCTGCCATCCACGCGCGGAGGGCTCCGTGTCGAAGTCCTCGACGAAGCCATCCCTTGCCATGGCGGGCATGGCCAGCGCCGCCAGGCACGCGCCCCAGAACGCCTTCCGCGCCGTCGCCCACGTCGTCGCCTGCCCGCGACGGCGTCCGCGTGATCGTGCCTGTTGGCCCCCGTTCCTCATGTTGCCGTGGCTTCCATGGCCCGGACCACGTCCTCGCGCGGATGCCCGTCGGCGTCATACGGGCAATGACGGCATCCGCTGCCGCAGCAATAGCCGCGACGCAGGTGGTAACGCTCGGTAAAGACGCGTCGGCCGTCGTCAAGGAGGTAGAACTCGCCGGAGCGAGCGAGGGGCATCCACGTCATGGCGCGTCGCTCGCGGGCGACGCAGGCATGGCAGACGCACGCCCGGGAGCCGCTTGGGACGCGGGCCAGCAGCGCGCGCGGCATTTCCACGAGACGACACCAGCACTTCAGGGGTGCGTCCTGCGCCGCGTCGCCGGCCGTGGCGGCGTGGCACGGATGGGTAGCCGGGTTGCCGGCGACGGTCCCGGCCTCGGCCAGGGTGCAGCGGTTGGGCTGGCCGCACAGCGGGCAGTGGGCGGCGGGGCAGGGGACGGCCCCTCGGGCTTCCGACATGTTCGAGTCGTTCGTCAACGGGGCCTCCGTGGGGCCTGGGCCGCATGGGCTCGGCGCGCCGCGCCCGTCCGGCCCCATGCGAGCCCCGCGACGGCCGCGACGCCGCCAAGGGCGAGGAGGCCGGGTTCCGGCACGGGTTGGACGGCGGCGACGGCATCCACCTCGACGCGTCCGGAGAGCACTTCGAGCCGGAGCCGGGTGGCCTCGGTGATGGGTGCGGCTTGGCCGGAGCCGTCGCGGGCCCACGCGAGGGAGAAGCCCGTGCCGCCGCCGCTGCCGTCATACGCGACGCGGATGCCACCGAGGCCGAGGCCGTTGAAGTCGGCGGCCTTCAGCGACGGGTTGACGGCACGCGTGAAGTCGCCGGAGCCGTCCGTGGGGAACATTCCCTCCAACGGCGGCGCGAGGGCGGGGTCGAGGGTGAACCATGGGCCGTTGGCGTCGGCGACCGAGATGCGCACCTGGGCGGGGTCCTGCCCGAAGGTGGAGCCGTCCGTGATGCCCCCGCCGGAGTAGTCCCCGTTGATGATCACGAACCCGGAGCCCCCAAAGACCATGAAGTCGATGCCGAAGGGATGGGCGGCGTCGCGGCGGATGGGCGAGTCGAGTTGGAGCTCGAGGAGGCCGCCGGAGCCCAACGAGACGACCTGGCTGGGTTGCCATGGGGGGCTGAAGGGATCCACGGGGCCGCCGAACGGCCCGGGGGTGGCGCGGCTGGGCTCGCCGAGGGCGGCGAGGGCGTTGGTGTAGCCGGTGCCGGTTCCGAACTCCGTCGCGTAGCCGATGCCGGGCTCGTAGCGCAGCACGGCGGACGCGTGTTGCGCCCAGGCATGGGGAGCGGCGATGCACGCGACCCCCAATCCCAGTGACAAGCAGGCCGCCCGGCGCCGTGAAAGCGCGGGGAGCCCCGATCCATCCTTCGACATGTTCCGTCTCCTGTTCCCCGGCGCGCCGGCCAGATGCGGCGCGCGGTATGCGTGACGGAGACCAGTCCGGGGCGGGGATTGGCAACGGGTCTAACGCCGCGATGGCGTGGTCCCGAAACAAAAACACCCCCGTCCCGGCAGGAGAGAACGGAGGCAGCAAACGTCTCACGAGCCGCAGCCCACGCGGGCGGCGGCCTGGCCTCATCCTTCGCTTTGCCGGCGAAGCAGGCCGCGCGAGGCGGCCCTGACGAGCGAGGATGGCGCGATATCCGGACTCCGGGTCTCAACCTCGCCCCCGCCTTCCCACCGCGGCGAACCGCAGCAGTGGCCGTCTTGCGACATGGGGGTCTGTAACCCGATACCGTGGCGGAACCGTCCCCGAGTCTCACGGGGTTCCCGCAACTCCAACCTCGTCTGGCGTGGGCTCCTGGCAGTGCCGGTGGCCCCTTCAAGGAACCCGCTTGTTCAACCGCAGGCGACCCCGTGACGCAACCACTTTCTTCCGCCCGGCCTCGGGCCGATGTCTCCCGAGGTTGTCTGCGTTGCGAAGCAGGGCGGGCCCAACGCCGGGAGCATGGCCGTCCCCGGCCGTCCCTCCATGCTCCCGCCATGCGGGACCGGTCTGCTCCACGTCCGGCTTGGCCATGACACGGCTCCGGTGCTTGAGGACGGCACGAGTCTGGCTAGCCTTCGAGACGTGAACCCTGTGAAGTGCCTCCGGTGGTGGGCGCGTTTGCTCCTCTTGGCCTGCCTGCTTCATGCCCATGGCGCGGAGGCATGGAAGACGCTCCGGCTGCGCAACGAGACGATCCGAACCCCGGTCAAGGCGACGGCGGCCGCCGCATCGGGTCGGGTGGAGGCACCCAGTGCGGACGGCCTTTACCTGGTGCAGCTCGAAGGGGCGCTGCAGGCCGGGTGGCGCGACGCGTTGGCCGCCGCCGGCGTGGACATCCTGTACTACGTCCCCGACGACGGGTTCATCGCCCACCTGCGGGGCGCGCGCCTCGGGGCGGTTCGCTCGTTGGACTTCGTCCGGTGGGTGGGGCCGGTGAAGCCCCGTCACAAGGTTCATGCGGCCGTGCTGCGGGCGTTGTCCACGAACACGCAGGGCAACGTCGCCGTGAAGGTCCTCGTGCGGCCCGGAAGCGGCGGCGCGGCGGAGGACGCGACGGCGGCGCTTCTCTCCAACTCCAGCCTTCACGCGACGATGCCCTTGGGGCCGGTCGTTTCGGGGAGGCTGGACCGTCGTGGGTTGGCCCGGTTGTTGGGCTCGCAGGATGTGGTCTGGGTGGAGCTGGCCCCGCGCATGAAGCTCCAGGATGAAGTCGCCACCAAGGTCGTCGCGGGCGAGACGGGCGACGCGGGCGACCTGGCGTGGGTGCACCAACTGGGCTTCGACGGCTCGGGGGTGACGGTGGCGGTGGCGGACTCGGGGCTGGACCTGGGCTTCATCGACCTGATGCACCCGGACCTGGAGGGCCGGGTGGACGCGTTGATCGCGTATGACGGGCTGGAGGACGCCTCGGACGAGCACAGCCACGGGACGCACTGCGCGGGCATCGTGGCGGGGAACGCGGCGCTGGGGCAGGCGGACGAGGACGGGGCGTTGTACGGCCTCGGCGTGGCGCCCGGCGCGCACATCGTTGGGCAGCGCATCTTCGACGGCCAGGGGGGCTACCGGCCGCCGCCGACGTTCGAGACGCTCACGCGGGACGCGGTGCGTGCCGGGGCCGCCGTGGGTTCCAACTCATGGGGGGACGACACCCAAGGCCAGTACGACCTGAGCGCGGCGGAGTTCGACGGGTTGGTGCGGGACGCGGATGCGCTCACGCCGGGGGACCAGGCCTACGTCCTCGAGTTCAGCGCCGGGAACTCCGGCCCCGGCGGCCAGACCATTGGATCGCCGGCCGTCGCCAAGAACGTCATCGCCACGGGCGCCTGCCAGAACAACCGGTTCACCTTTGGCATCTACGCCGAGGGACAGGAGGTGATGGCGGACTTTTCCAGCCGCGGCCCGGCGGAGGATGGGCGCATCAAGCCGGACGTGGTCGCGCCCGGGACGTGGATTGCCTCGTTGAAGTCGCAGGCGGCGGGCGAGGAGAACGCCTGGGCGCCCATCAACGACAACTACCTGTACCAAGGCGGCACCTC
>JBJSZF010000344.1:0-20142 GCA_046090125.1 Verrucomicrobiota bacterium | reverse complement strand
AGTGTAAGTGTACGTATAAGTATAATTATAAGTAGAAGCATAAGAACAAGTAGACGTAGGCAGTATAAGTGTAAGTACAAGCATCAGTATACGTATAAGTGTAATTAAAAGTATAATCATAAGTATACGTAAAGTTGTAAGTATAAGTGTAAGTGTAAGTGTAAGTGTAAGTGTAAGTGTAAGTGTACGTGTAAGTTTAAGTATAAGTATAAGTAGAAGTATAAGTAGAGGTATACGTATAAGTACTAGTATAAGTATAATTATAATTATAAGTATAAGTATAAGTATACTTATAAGTAGAAGTATAAGTATAAGTATAAGTATAAGTATAAGTATAAGTATAAGTATAAGTAGAAGTAGAAGAGTATAAGTAGAAGTTGAGGACCTCGTAGCCGAGCTCCGCGAGGGTGGCGGAGGCGCTGGAGCCTGCGAGGCCGGCGCCGACGACGATGACGCGGTACTTTCGCTTGTTCGCGGGATTGATGAGCTTGCTGGAGAACTTGTGGTTCTCCCACTTGGACGAGAGGGGGCCGGACGGGGTGTTGGACTTCAGGGTGGCCATGTTAGGGGGCGACCTCCTTTCCGAGGGCAGGGGCGTGGGCGAGTTGTTGTTCGGCGCGGGCCTTGGCCTCGGGGGAGAGCTTCAAGACGCCGCCGAGGACGGCGAGGGGGATGGAAGCATAGCCGAGGAAGAGGACGAGGCTGGCGACTTGGGCGAACCGACGGATGCGCGGCCACCAGACGTGGTTGCGAAGGCCAAGGGACTGGAACATCGAGGAAAGGCCATGCCCCAGATGGGTGAAGAGGAGGGCTTGGGCGACGAGGTAGGCGAGGGCCACCCACCAGACACCGAATCCCACGACCATCATGGAGTGGACATCGGGGACCTTCTCGCCGTGGAAGTCTGCAACCAACCTTGAGAAGTCACCCTTGCCATTCACGGAGGGCTGGAGGGCGGTGAAGTGCAGGAGGTGATAGACGATGAACGCGAGGATGACGAGGCCGCTGACGGGCATGGTGCGCGAGGCCCAGGTGGAGCCGTAAGCGGACTTGCCAGCGTAGGCGACGGGACGGGCGGAGCGGTTGAGTTGAACGAGGGTGACGGCGGCGACGATATGGAGGCCGACGCACGCAAGGAGGCCGAGGCGTGCGCCCCAGAGCAAGCCGGGCGTGCTCTTGAGGAAGTGGGCGTAGCCGTTGATGAGGTCGGGCGAGCCGAACACTTGCAGGTTGCCCGCCAGATGGCCCACGAGGAAGAAGACGAGGGCGGCCCCGGTGAGGGCCATGGCGTACTTCTTGCCGAGCGACGAGCGCCAGAGTCGAAGGATCACGTTCATTGGACTTGAGGGACGCGCCCGCCCGCGCGGGATCGTTCGTTCATCTAATGAGGGGTTGAGGTTGGCGTCAACGGGGGCGGTCCGATATGAGGCCGGCTTGGTCCAGCATCAGGCCACCTAACCACGGGCGGGGGCGCGGCGCCTGGAATCCAGCCCGTGGCGTTGCAGGAGGTCGTGGTAGAGCGCCTCAAGGCCTTCGACCATGCATGACGTGGTGAATTCTTGAATTACCCGTGCCCGGCCGCACGAGGCCAAGGCCCTGCCAAGCCCAGGGTTGCTAGCAAGGGCGGCGAGCCGGTCCACCAAGGTGGCGGTGTCGTCAGGCGGGACCAGGAACCCGGTCTCGCCGTCGATGCAGATCTCCGGGGCTCCGTCGCAATCGGCGGCGACGACGGGCACGCCGGCCGCGAGGGCTTGCGGGAGCACGCGGGGGAGGCCCTCGCGGCGGGACAGGTGCGCGAGGACGTCCATGAGGGCGATGTGCTCGGGGACCTCGTTTGCGGGGACGAGCCCGGCAAAGATCACGCGACCGGCGAGGGGCGGGCGGGCGGCCATGGCTTCGTATCGGGGGCGATCCGGGCCGTCACCCACGAGGAGGATGCGGGCGTTGGGGATACGTTCGATCAAGGCGGGGAGGGCGGCGAAGAGTTCGTCGTGGCCCTTGAGGCGGAAGAGGCGCGCGACCTTGCCGACGACGAAGTCGCCGGGTTGGATGCCGAGCCGTCGCGCGAGGTCGCGCTGTCGTCGGGCGTTGAGGAATGGGGCGAGGTCGAACCCGCTGCGGATGCAGGAATACTGGGAGGGATGGCCGATGCCCGCTGCGAGGTACTGGCGGGTCATGGCGTGGGCGACGGAGACAAAATGGTGGGTCAGGCGCCCGGCGAGGCGCTCGGCGGTGACAAATGCGAGGTTGGCGAGGGAGCCTTGGAACGGCCCGAATGACGGGCCATGGATGGTGTGGATGACGATGGGCACGCGGGCGCGGCGAGCCGCAAGGCGGCCGAGGAGGCCGGCCTTGCCGGAGTGGGTGTGGACGATGTGGGGGCGGTGATCCAGGAAATGGCGCAGCAAGGCGCGATATGCCAACAGGTCGAGCCACGGGTGGACGGGACGCACCAACTCGGGGAGGACCGTGAGGCAGCCGGGGACGGCGGCCACTTGGGACTCGATGGAACCTTCGGAGCCGGTGGTGGGACCGGAGACAAGGTCCACGTCGAGGTCCGGCTTTTGGCGGAGGCCGAGGACGGAGGCGACGGTGTTTTCCTGGGCGCCCCCCAGGATGAGGCGGGTAATGACGTGGGTGACGCGCCACGGGGCGGTCATGGGGCTGCCCGCACGGAGGCGACGCGGGCGAGGAGGTTAGAGCGGAGGGGGGCGTTGGGCTCGAGGAGGGCGATGGCGGCGTCGAGGTGGCGGAGAGCGGAGGGCTTGTCCTTGCGGGCGATGCTGGCCTCGGCGAGGCCGATCATGGCGTCCACGGCGGTGGGGACACGGCGGAGGACCGTCTGGAAGTCCTCGGCGGCCTTGGCGGGACGTCCGGCAAGGAGATGCGCGGTGCCGCGGTTCATGCGGGAGGCCTTGTCGTCAAACTGGCGGGAGAGGACGGAGTCGAGGACGGCGACGGCGGCGTCGTACTGGCCGGCCTGGAGCAGGATGTGGCCCTTTCGTTGGAGGACGGCGTCGTCATTGGGCTTGAGCTTGGCGACGCGTTCGATGAACGGCAGCGCCTGCGCGGGGGTGCCGGCCTGGACGTTGAGGAACGTCATCAGGTCCAGCAGAGGCAGGTCGTCAGGGAGGCGTTCGAGGGCGTTGAGGACGATCTGCTGTGCCTTGGGCAGATTGCCGTCGCGGAGGAGGGCGTTGGCCTCGGCGCGGGCGAGGTGACTGGACTGGGCCTTGGTGGGCTTGCCGCCGGCGGCGAGGGCAGCAGCCTTGGCGACGGCCTCGAAGGCGAGCTTGGGCTCGTTGGCAGCAACGCACGTGCGGGCGTAGCCGATGGCTGCGTCCAGGCTGGCCGGATCCAGCTCGCGCGCGCGGACGAAGGCGTTGGCGGCGGTGCGAACGAGCGGTTCGTCGAGGGTGAGGGCGGCGTCGCCGAGGGCCTCGAGGTGGCGGGGCTCGTCCACCGGCCCGAACAACTCAACGATGCCTGGGGTATAGGCCTCAATGGGCTTGCGCACGGAGGCTGGGATAGGCTGGGAACGGCGGAGGTGCTCGTTGACGGCGAGGTTGACTTGGGCGGCAAGGTTGTTGGGGTCCAGCTTGAGCGCGAGCGCGAGGAGGCGCCCTGCGGGTTCCAGCATGGCGGACCGTTGCAACATGAACGCCTGGGCTGTCGCGGCGCGGCCAAGATACGAGGCGGCAAACGCCAAGCCCAGGGGCCTTGAACCGCCCTGCCCGGCCACGAGCGGCGCCAGAGCCGTGGCGGCTCCGTCCCAGAATCGTGAGGCCGCCTCGCCCTCCGCCTGCGTCAGACGGGGGGCATCCACGTTCCCCGGCATGTAGGGAACCAGCCGGAAGATGGCCCCGGCCGGCCGCAGGTAGTGGGTCTCCGTGATGAACGAAAGGAAGTAAGTTGCCGAAAAAACCCGGCCTTGCTCTGCCGCAGGAATGATCATTCCCATGAACTCGCCGCCGATGTTTTCCTTGGCCTTGGCCAGGACGTGGAGCCGTTCCCAATGCTGGCCATGCATCTCGGCCAGCCGACGGCGGTAGGCCGCCTCCGGCATCCGCCGCGCGTCAATGACCAGGTGGGTGTCGGTCTGGGCGACTCGACCGAGGTGCGCGTGGATGAGGATGTAAACGAGTGGATTGTCCGTCAGGATGATGCTGCGCTCCTTGGGCAAAGGCTGGACGAGCGACGCGGCCAGCACAGACAGGACGGGACCGTTTTGGACGCGAGCGGCGGGGAGGTTTCGGAGGACCAACGCGGCGGGCATGGCGACGGAAGCCGCAATCACCAGTCCCGCCAGCGACCGGTGCACGGGGCCGCCCGTCGGGTCGATGGGAGCCCATTGGGGTGCCGCCTTTTCCAGGCCGGTCACGAGGAAGTAGCCGGCGATCTGCGCCACCGACAACGCGGCGCCGAAGTGGAAGGTGAGCAGCGGAAGGCTCGCTGCCTCCGGGTTTCCCGTGACGAGCCCACGCGGGCTGAAGGGACCGTCGAACGCCATCCAAAGGTTCACCCCAAGCCATGCCACGCGCATCACGAGCAAGGCGGCAGCCGTCGCAAGGCGTTCCACCTGCGACCCCGTCGGGTTGGCACCCTTGAACCCGCCCATGACGAGCGGCGCCAGCATCACCGAGGCCAGCAGGATGAACCGAGGCTTGGGCAGCCCCGCCAAGTACTCCTTCTGGGTCGCGATCATGGCCCACAGCGCCTCGCCGAAGCCCTCCGGCAATCCCCCACGCCCCGCCGCGATCCACGGCGGCAGCAGGTACAACGACAACCCGGCAGCCCACAATCCCGCCAGTCGCAGCATCAACCGCCACCGGAAAACCTCATAGCCCCCAATCCACAGGAACCCCATCGCGAAGAACGGCAGGAACCCCAACATCGCCCAGTTGCTGGACATCCCGGCCCCCACCGTCACCGCCAGCGAGTCCAGCCACCGATAGCGGCGGCCCGCGTGAAACTCCATCAGCGAACGCACTGCATGGGCGAAGACCAGAACGTTCAACATCTCGCCCGTCATCGACGTCCCGTGTTCCCACGCCGTGAACTGGGGCAAGAACATGCCGCAGGCCAGCGTCGGCGGCACCCAGGCCCATCGTCCGCACAGCGTCCGCCCATCCGTGTAGCCCCGGATGCGTTGCGCATGCGAATGGTCTTGGGGCAACAACTGGACGCACCTCGCCAGCGTCCATGCGACCGCTGCCGCGAAGAGCAGGGTTAACAGGTTGGTCGCCAGGGGCAGTGCGCCCGCAGGCAAGAACATCAACGGCCTCGTGACCAGCCACAACAGCGGCGCGTTGGCGGGAAAGTCTCCGCCCCAACCCGCCACTTGGGCCGTCACGGGGGCACTCTGCACGGTCAGCCATTGGCTGGCCGTCAGACCGTACAAGACCAAGGCCACAAGGCCTGCGATCCAAGGCAGGCGCCCCACTGCCGGCGCCTCCTTCGCTTGCAAGGGTCGTTGCATATGGTGGAGGCGGGAGGCTGTCGCCATTGTGCCAAGGCTAGCAAAACAAAACTCCATCGCCGCGCGCGCACGGGGCTGGGGCTGTGACCCGACCATTGGAGCTGGGAAGTGATTCCCCCAGCGCCCATCCTCCGTCGGCCATGATCCTCGGCACCGGCATCGACTTGGTGGAGATCCAGCGCATTCGCGATGCGCTTCAACGCCACGGGCCATCCTTCGCGACGCGGATTCTTACCGCCGCCGAGTGGGACTATTGCAGCGTCCACGCAGACCCGGCTCCCTGCGTCGCTGCGAGGTTTGCTGCCAAGGAGGCCGTCTCAAAGGCCATGGGCTTGGGCATCGGCACCGCGTTGGGGTGGCACGACATCGAGGTCGTTCGGCTCTCGTCCGGCCAACCTTCCGTCCACTTGTCGGAGGCCGGGAAACGAGAGTTGCTGCGGCTGGGCGGGCGCACGATCCACGTCAGCCTGACCCACGAGCGCGGTCACGCCGCCGCCATCGCCATCTTGGAAAACTGAGCAAAGAGGCCCTCCTCGCCGGGTTGGCGCACCGCCTCAAACCGTTCGATCTGCTTGCGTAGCTTGGACAACGCCAGGTTCTGGAGCTGCCGAATCCGCTCCCGGGTCACCCCGAACTTCCGGCCAATGTCGTCCAAGGTCTTCTCAGGCCCGCCATCCAACCCAAAGCGGTCCCGCAGGATGGCCAGCTCGCGCTCGTCGAGGATCCGCAGAAACTCACGGACCATCCCGTGCGTCGTGTCCTGCTCCAGCTTGCAGTAGGGATCCAGGTTGGCCTCGTCCGGCACCACCTCCCCAAGGCGGCTTGCATCCTCCTCCCCGCCCAGGGGGGCATCCAAGGATGCCGTCTTCATCGAGGCCCTTTGCCACAGGCGAACCTTGCGAACCGGCACCTCCATCTGCTCCGCCAACTCCTCGTCGCTGGGCTCGCGACCCAGGACCTCCTGCAACTCCATCGACACGCGGCGCATCTTCGAGATCTTGTCCACGAGATGCACCGGCAACCGGATCGTCTTGGACTGGTTCGCCAGCGCGCGCTTGATCGACTGCTTGATCCACCACGACGAATACGTCGAGAGCTTGCCGCCCTTCGCCGGGTCGAACCGCTCCACGCCCTTCATCAGCCCGATGTTCCCTTCGTTGATCAAGTCCAGCAGAGGCAACCCGAGGCCCTCGTAGTCCCGTGCAATCTTTACCACCAGGCGCAGGTTCGCCCGAATCATGTGCTCCCGCGCCGCCATGTCCCCCTTCTTGATGCGAGCTGCCAGGTCAATTTCGTCCTGGATCGTCAGCAAGGGAACCTCCACGGCGTCCCGCATGTACAACGTCAACGCCGACCGGGCCTCGATGGGGGCCGACACATGCTCCACCTTGACGTTCTCCCGAGGAAGCTGGATGTGCGCAGGTGCCTTCAACAATTCCGGCCCGGCCGCCTTCACGGCTGACTCCTTGGCGCCGATGGCGGCGCGTGCCCTCGTGGCGGACGGACGGGGAGCACCGAAGCGACGCCGGGGAAGCCCGGGGGAAATGCTCGCACGACTTGCAAGGGCGGTAGAGGTCTTCATGACTTCAGGGGGCAAAGGTTTTTGAAGAGTGTTCAACGTCTGTCTCAATCCTGTTCCCTTTGTCTCCGGCGGCCCACCTAGTGTCAATTCATTGTTCAACGTTTGTTTTCATCTTGTTGAAGAAGGTTGCGGTGCCGCCCCGGCGATCCCGGGGCCCCGCCTCGGCCATGCCCATGGCGACGCCCGCCGCCCCGGCCCCGCACGGAGTGCGATGCCCCACGTCGTTGCTCCCTCCGGACACACCCCTGTGGCCCCGTTCGTCCAGCGCCCCGTGTTGTCGGCGGAAATCCCTTGCGGCGGCCTGTCGGCGAGGGGTGCAGCACGGCGCTAGCCCCTGCCTCGCACGCCGAAGTGCCGGGCTTGCCTTGTGGGCAGACGCGCCGCCGCCGCCGTTCCAGACGCCTCCGGAAGCTCGTTCACGGGAGCCGCTGCCAGGCAGGGCGGCAGGTCGCGCCGCCCGGGCCCCCGGTAATCTTTCGCCATCGCCTCCCGCCACCGCTCCACGTCCGATGGCCACCGTTGCGCCGCGTGGTCCAGGAGCAGCTCGAATTGGCGGTTCAAGGCAATGCCCGACGTGTGGACGCCCCGTGCGTGAAGGTGGTCGGAAAACTCCATGAACGCCCCGAACGCAGAGGCTCCGGGCGCGTCCCACAGCAACGGCAACGAACGGGTGAAGTTGCCGCTGTTCCCGTAGATGTCCCAGAACGCGGCGAAGCGTCGCATCCGCGCCAGTTCGTCGAATGTCATGCAACGCGTCCGGAGCACCTCGTAGGGCGGAGCCGGGCTGTACACCATCTCCCACTCGGCATCATGCCGGATGATGGGCGTCCCCCGGAGCCGCTTCAGGATGCCCACCTGAATTTCCTGCGGCCCCAGGGCCAGCAAGCGGTCAAACCCACGTCCAAATCCCTCCAACGTCTCCCCCGGCAACCCCGCGATCAGGTCGGCATGGACATGCACGCCCGTGTGGCCCCGCAGCCAGCGCAGGTTGTCCTCCATGCGCGCATGGTCCTGCCTGCGGCTGATCCGGGCCTCGACCTCTGGATCCAGCGTTTGGATCCCCACCTCGAACTGCAACGAACCCGGCGGGAAACGAACGATCAACTCGCGAAGGGCCTCCGGCAGCCGGTCCGGCACCATCTCGAAGTGCACGAACAACCCGGGAGCCATCCGTTCCAAGAAGTACTGCAGGATGCGTCGCGACACCACCGGGTGCAGGTTGAACGTCCGGTCCACGAACTTGAACCGTCGCAACCCCCGGTCGAGCAGCCGCTGCATCTCCACGAGAAACCCCTCCAGCGGGAACTGCCGCACCGGCACGTCCAGAGACGACAGGCAAAATTCGCACGTGAACGGGCATCCGCGCGACGCCTCGACATAGACCACGCGGTGGGCCAGGTCCGCGTCGTCGTAGAGGGGATACGGCGACGCGAGCCGCGCCAGCTCGGGCAGTGCCGCCGCGATGACCTTCGGCGGGTGCTCGCCGGCGAGGAGCCGACGGCACAGGTCCGGAAACGCCGCGTCCGCCTCGCCCGTGATGACGTGGTCCGCCAACCGGACGATCTCCTGGCCCTCCGTCTCGTGGCTGACCTCGGGTCCGCCGAGGACGATGCGCAGGCCGGGATCGAGCCGGCGCAGCACGGACACCAGTTCGGTCGAGGCGCGCACGTTCCAGAGGTAGATGCCGAGCCCAAGGATGCGCGGCCGATGAGCGAGGATGCGCTCGGCGACGTCGAGGACGCGTTGGTTGACGTCGAACTCGGCGATGCGCGCGCGAGGCTGGAGTTCGCCGAGGTTCGCCATCAGGCAACGAAGCCCGAAGGCGGCGTGAAGATGCCGGGCATTCAGCGTGGCCAGGACAACGTCGAAGACGCCCGTGCCCTCGGCGGCGGGCGGGCCCGGGACCATGGCTGGGGGCGACGTCGTCAACGGCCCGAAGCCAAGCACGGAAGCGGGGCAGGGTTCAACCCGGGGGCCGCGCCCTTGCCACCTCGGGGCACCGGGGGGAAGGATGGCGCTGATGAAGGTCACGAGGACGCCGGCGGCCATGCAACGTTGGGCGAGGCGATGGCGGATGGAGGGACGTCGGATTGGGTTCGTTCCCACCATGGGCTACCTGCACGACGGCCATGTTTCGCTCTTGCACGAGGCCCGGCGGCGCGTGGGACCCGACGGGATCGTAGTCGCAAGCATCTACGTGAACCCGACGCAGTTCGCACCCATGGAGGACCTTGCCCGCTACCCGCGCGACTGGGCCGGGGATCGCCGCCGCTGCCGCGAGGCCGGCGTGGCGATGATCTACGCGCCCACGGACGCTGCGATGTACCCGGGCCGGGCCGAGGGCCGGTACAGCACCTACGTGGTGGAGGAGGGCCTGGGCCAACGCATGGAGGGGGCGTCGCGGCCCACCCATTTCCGGGGTGTCACGACGGTCGTGGCCAAGCTCTTCAACGCGGTCCTGCCGGACGTCGCGGTGTTTGGGGCCAAGGACTGGCAGCAGGCGGCCGTCGTGCGGCGCATGACGCGCGACCTCGACTTCCCCGTCCGCATCGTCGTGGCGCCCACGTGCCGGGAGCCGGACGGCCTCGCGATGAGCTCGCGCAACGTGTACCTCGGCCCGGAGGAGCGCGCGCAGGCGACGGTCCTGCACCGTTCCCTGCAACACGCCCGGCGCCGCGTGCGGGACGCCCGGGGCGGCGTGGCGGCGGCGGCATTGAAGGCCGAGGTGGCGGCCCTGGTGGCGCATGAGCCAGCCGCGCGCCTCGACTACGTCGAGTTCTTCGACCCCAACACGTTGGAGGCGCGCGGGGAGGCGACGCGGGGCACCCACATGGCCCTGGCGGTGTTCGTGGGACGCACCCGCCTCATCGACAACGGTCGCCTTTGACCGCGGCGACGGCCGTTGGGCGTGCTGTCGGCCGCGTGACCTCACGCGACGGCGACCTCCAATCCATCTACCGCGCTAGGAACCGCCGCCGCGCCGCCAGGAACAGCAGCAGGCAAATCACCGCGAACGGCACCAATGACAACGCGTCCGACCGCGGCCCCTCGAACATCGGGTTGTTCGCGCTCATCCACTTGGTCACCCCCGACGCCACCCCGGAGAAGCGCGCCTCCACCAACGCGATGAAGATCCCCGCAATGCTCCCACCCGCGATGTAGCCCGACGCCATCAGCACCCCCGGGCTCTTGTCGCCCTCGGCGTGGATTTCCTCCTCCGTGAGGCCTGCGGACCGCAGCCGATGCCGGTCCAGCTTGTCCGCTAGCCAACGCAACATGCCGCCCACGAAGATGGGCATGGACACCGCGATGGGGAGGTATACGCCCACCGCAAAGGCCAGCGAGGGAATGCCGCAGAGCTCGAGCACCAGCGCGATCATCACGCCCACGAGCACGAGCTCCCACGGCAACTTGCGGTCGAGGATCCCCTTGATGATGTAGCTCACCAACACCGCCTTCGGCGCCTCGAACTTCTGCACCTCCAGCCCGCCCGGCAGCTTGCTGACCGTCCCGTTGATGCCGGGGTCCACCCACCACGCCGCCTTCCCGGTGTCGTCCAGCAGGAACTTCCGCGCCGCGCCCCCTTGCGGGTCCGGCTGGTGATAGACCCAGTAGGCCTTCGAGTCCTCGGCCTTCTGGTGCCCGCCCAGCGTCTCGCGCTCCGTCACCGACGGGTTGGGCAGCGTCACCGAGGGCGCGTCCGCGACCTCCGACGCCTTCACGTACACCGTCGAGGCCTGGTTCAACGTCAACAACACCGGCCCCAGCACGAGCGCCGACGCCGTCGCCCCCACCAGGATCGCCACCTGCTGCGCCCGCGGCGTCCCGCCCACGAGGAAGCCCGTCTTGAGGTCCTGCGACGTCGTCCCGCCGTTCGACGACGCGATGCACACGATGGCCCCCACGGACAACGCCGTGACGTAGTACTCCGACCCCGTCCATCCGTTCGCCAGGAACGCCAGGCACGTCAGCAGCAACGTCGCGATCGTCATGCCCGAGATGGGATTCGAGCTCGACCCCACCTCGCCCGTGAGGCGCGACGACACCGTCACGAACAAGAACCCCAGCAACACGATCAACCCCGCCCCCAGCAGGTTCATGTGCAGGGGCTTCGCGAGGCTGATCAACGCCACCAACGCCAACACGCCCACCAACACCCACTTCAACGGCAGGTCCCGCGCCGTCCGCGGCTGCGGCCCTTGCGCGGCCCGGCTTCCCTGCAAGTCCGCCAGCCCGTGCCGGATCCCGTTCCAGATCGTCGGCAACGACCGCACCAGGCTCACCAACCCACCCGCCGCCACCGCCCCGGCCCCGATGTAGAGGAGGTACGCGTTGCGAATCGCGCCCGGGCTCATGTCGCGCACCAGCTTGCTGCCGCCCGGGGCCAGCGGTTCGGCCAACCCATCCCCGAAGAAGCGAATCAGCGGGATCAACACCAGGTAGCTCAACACGCCACCGCCCAGCATCACCCCTGCGATCCGCGGCCCGATGATGTAGCCCACGCCCAGCATCTCCGGCGTCACCTCCGCCGCCAGCGAGCCCCCCTTCAACGGCGGCCCGAACACCACCCCCGGCGTGTCCTTCCACCCGCGCAAGGCCTTGCACAGCACGTTGTACAACAACCCAATCCCCAGCCCCCCGAAGATCGTCGCCGCGCTGATCCCGCTGGCCGACTTCAGCGCCGCGCCGGCCCCAGCACCGCCTCCGGATCCAGCCGCACCTTCCGACGCCGCCCGCAGCGACTCCGCGTCCGCACCCGCCTTGAGCACCTCCGCGCAAGCCGTTCCCTCTGGGTACTTGAGCTGCCCGTGTTGCTCCACGATCAGCGCACGCCGCAAGGGGATCATCATGAGGATGCCCAGCGCGCCCCCAAGGATGGCCACCAGCGTCACCCGCGCGATCTCGAGGTCGAACCCAAGGATCAACACGGCCGGCATCGTCACGCCCACTCCGAACGCCAGCGACTCGCCCGCCGACCCCGCCGTCTGCGCGATGTTGTGCTCCAGGATCGTGGCGTCCCGCCCGCCCAGCTTCGCCCATAGGCGGAACAGCGTGATCGAGATCACCGCCACCGGGATCGACGCGCTGACCGTCAGGCCCACCTTCAACGTCAGGTAGAGGGACGACGCCCCGAAAAGGATCCCCAGCAACGTCCCCACCACGACGGACCGAAGCGTGAATTCGCGGAGACGGCTCTCCGCCGGGATGAACGGCTCAAAGGAACGGGAGGAATGCGGCATGGGCCGCAGGCTACCGCCCCTTGGTCCAACGGCAAGATTGCCGCCGGGCGATGCCAGCCCCGAGGGAAGGGACTGCCACGATTCCGGGCGACGCATCACCGACCTCACCTTCTGCGGAGCCCGTGTCCCCTGCCTCCTGGCGCGGCCAACGCAATCCGCCATGCCCGCCTGGCGACAGGCGACGGGGAGTTTGCGCTTTCCGCACCGGACGCCACGGGATAGGGAGGAGGCATGACACGCCGCACGTTTCTCCACCAAGGCTCCGCTGCGCTCGCAGCGACGGCCGCCGCCACGTATGTCCCCACCACGTTCGCCCGAGAGCCCAAGCCACGTCGGGTCGGGTTGATCGGGACGGGATGGTACGGGAAGGCGGACTTGCTGCGCTTGATCCAGGTGGCGCCCGTGGAGGTGGTGTCGTTGTGCGACGTGGACAAGCAGATGCTCGAGGGCGCGGCGGGGATCGTGGCCGGGCGGCAGAAGTCGGGGAAGCGCCCCCGTCTTTACTCGGACTACCGGAAGATGCTGGCGGAGAAGGACCTGGAATTGGTGGTGATTGGCACCCCGGACCACTGGCATGCGCTGCCGATGATCGAGGCCTGCAAGGCGGGTGCGGACATCTACGTGCAAAAGCCCACGGGCGTGGACGTGGTGGAGAGCCACTCGATGTTGGCGGCGGCTCGGAAGCATCGACGCGTCGTCCAGGTCGGGACGCAGCGTCGCTCGACGCCGCACCTGATCGAGGCGCGCGACCGCTTCATCAAGGAAGGGCGCCTCGGCAAGATCGCCTACGTCGAGGTCTGTTGCTATTGGCACATGCGGAACCGCGACACCCTTGCGACCGCGCCGGACACCGCGCCCCCCGACTACCTCGACTGGGACATGTGGACCGGGCCGGCCCCCCTGCGCCCGTACAACAAGATCGCGCACCCCCGCGGGTGGCGTGCGTTCATGGAATATGGCAACGGCATCGTGGGCGACATGTGCATCCACATGCTCGACATGGTGCGTTGGATGATGGGGCTGGGATGGCCCGTGTCGGTGGCGTCCTCCGGCGGCATCCTCGTGGACCAGGCGGCCCGCGCGAACATCACGGACACCCAGACGGCCACCTTCGACTTCAACGACGTGAAGGTGGTCTGGACGCACCGCACCTGGGGCGAGACGCCGGACCCGAAGTATCCGTGGTCCGCCACGTTCTACGGCGAGAAGGGGACCTTGAAGGCCAGCGTGTTCAGCTACGACTTCATCCCCCGCAACGGGGGCAAACCGGAGCACAAGGACCAGGTCATGGAACTCGACCTCTATCCCGAGGACCGCGACGAGAAGGACCTGGAGCGTCACGTGGCCCCCGCCATTCGGGGCCACATGAAGAACCTCCTCGACTGCATGGAGACACGTTCCAAGCCGGTGGCGGACATCGAGGAGGGCCACATCTCCACGGCGTCCTGCATCCTTGCGAACCTCTCCATGAAGCTGGGCCGCTCCCTGCGCTGGGACCCGGTCAAGCACGAGGTGGTCGGGGACAAGGAGGCCAACAAGCTCCTCGCTCGGCCCTACCGCGCGCCGTGGGTGCATCCCACTCCGTCGAAGGTGTAGGGGGATGAAGCCTCGGCGCTTCCGTCCCGAAACCCATGAGCCCCATAAGCCCCATGGGTCTCATGGGGCCTAGAAGGCCTAAAGAATCCTCACCTCCGGCAAGGGCAGGATGAAGCGGCCGCCGGCGTCACGGTAGGCCTGCTGTTGCCGGAGCACTTCCTCCGCAAAGTTCCACACCAGCAACAACGCGTGGGTGGTCCCGCGCGCGAGCAGTTGGTCGGGCCCAACCACGGGCAAGTGCGACCCCGGCGTGAGCAATCCCTGCTTCGCCGTGCTGCGGTCGGCCACAAACTCCACCACGTCCAGGCCGTTGCGGCCGATGCCATGGAAGTTGAGCAGGGTGGAACCCTTGGCGGACGCGCCATAGGCGGCGATGCGGGCCCCTTGGCCGTGCAACTCCCGCAGCAACGCGCGGAGGTCCTCGCGCAGTCGGAGGACGCGCCCGGCGAACCCCAAGTAGGCCGCCTCCGAGTATAGGCCGCCGGCCTCCTCCTCGGCCAGCAGCGCCGGCACGGACGGGTCGATGGGCCGGCTCCCCGACGGCGCTGCGGACAACCGCAGCGAGCCGCCATGGATGGGCAGGCGCTCCACCTCGAACACGTCCAGCCCATGTCGTCGGAACAACGGCAGCAACGCCCCCAGCGAAAAGTAGAAGACGTGCTCGTGGTAGATTGTGTCGAATTCGGCCTTGGCAAGCAGGTCGCCCACGTAGGGGAACTCCAGCACCACACGTCCCGCCGGGGCCACCAACGCCGCCAGCCCCGCGACGAAGTCGTTCGGGTCCGGCGCGTGCGCGAACACGTTGTTGCCGAGGATCAGGTTCGCCCGGCGTCCCTTGCCCGCGAGTTCCTCCGCCAACGCGCGGCCGAAGAATCGGACGAGCGTGGGCACGCCGCGTTCCTCGGCGACCCGAGCGATGTTGGCGGCGGGCTCGATCCCGAGGCACGGGATGCCGGCCTCCACCAGGTTGCGCAGCAGGTAGCCGTCGTTGGACGCCACCTCGACGACCCACGACCCCGGGCCGAGGCGCTCGGACGCAACGTGGCGTTGGCACGCCGCGCGCGCATGGCGCTGCATCTCGTCGCTGAACGACGAGAAGTAGAGGTACTCGGAGAACAGCTCGACGGGCGGGATGATGTCGAGGATCTGGACCAGCCAGCACGAGCGGCACACGGCCACGCGCAATGGAAAGCGCGGCTCCGGGCGGCCCAGGTCCGAAGGTTTCAGGAGGTTGTTGGCCAGGGGCTGGAGCCCAAGGTCCAGCACGGGCCGGCCGTCGTGGCATCCGCAGGAGCGACAATGGAAGGCGTTCATCTCCTCGTTTCCTCAGGCGGCCCAGGCGGCCCCGGCCGTCCGCGCGTCGGCCACGAACGCGTCCAGTTGGTCCCCGGAAACCCGAACCATGTCCGCGCCCGATCCGCCATGGCGGGCGCGATACCATTCGGCCGTCGCCTGCACGGCACGGCCGAAGGGCCATGCCGGACGCCACCCCAGGCGCGTGCAGGCGCGATCAATCGAGAGGTTGAGCCGGCCGGCCTCCACGAGGTGCGGCGCAGTCCCCTCCTGGCGCCAGGCCCCGGGCCAATGCCGGTGAAACGCACCCACCAACTCGGCCACGGTCCGGTTGCCGTCCGGCCCGGGACCGAAGTTGAAGGCCTCCGGGAAATCCTTCGCGCCATCGAGCCGGGCGCCCACGTCCAGGTAGCCCGCCAGGCAATCCAAAACGTGTTGCCATGGGCGCGTGAATCCCGGGTGTCGCAGCACCAGGTCCGTCCCTGACATCAAGGCCCGCACCGCGTCCGGGAGGACGCGGTCCTCCGCGTAGTCGCCCCCCCCGATCACGTTGCCGGCGCGCACCGTCGCAACGCGGCCCGGGGGGAAGAACGAGCGACGCCACGCCTGGGCCACGACGTCCGCCGCCGCCTTCGACGCCGAGTACGGGTCGTGCCCGCCCATGGCGTCGGACTCGCGGTAGCCGTGGTCCCACCCGACGTTCTCATAGACCTTGTCCGTGGTGACCACGACGACGCGGGTGGCGGGCCCGAGGGCGCGTGCGGCTTCCAGCACATGGGCGGTGCCGATGACGCACGAGGTGAGGGTGTCGAGGGGCTCGCGATAGGAAAGGCGGACAAGAGGTTGCGCGGCGAGGTGGAGGACGACCTCGGGCCGCGTCTGGGCCAGCCATTGGGAGAGGGCAGGCAGGTCGCGGATGTCGCCTTGGGTGGAGGAGGCGAGGGAGGATGGCCCGAGCACCTCGTGGAGGGAGGGCTGCGTGGGGGGCGGCAGGCTGAAGCCGTGGACGCGGGCTCCGAGCCGGGAGAGCCAGAAGGCCAGCCAGGATCCCTTGAAGCCGGTGTGGCCGGTGATGGCGACGCGGCGCCCGGCGTAGAAGTCGTGGAACATGGCGTGGCGAAGGGGGGCGGGGCTTCACCACGTCTTCCACGGGGCGCGGCCCTGGTTCCAGAGGCCGTCGAGGAGCTGTTGCTCACGATAGGTGTCCATGCACTGCCAGAAGCCGTCGTGGCACCACGCCTTGAGCTGGCCGTCCTTGGCGAGGCGCTCCAGTGGGCCGCGCTCGAAGACGCATCCGTCGTCGGGGTCGAGGTACGAGGCAATGCGACGGTCGAGAACCATGAAGCCGCCATTGATGTAGGCGTTTTCCTGCTCGGGCTTCTCCTTGAATGCGGTGATGGTCTGGCCGTCCATGGCCAACTCGCCGAAGCGCCCGGAGGGCTTCACCGCCGTGACGGTGGCGACGGCCCCGTGGGAACGGTGGAAGGCGACGGAACCATTGATGTCGCTGTCGGTGAGGCCGTCGCCGTAGGTGAACAGGAAGGTGTCGTCCTGGACATGGGCGAGGGCGCGTCGCAGGCGGCCGCCGGTTTGGGTCGCCTGGCCCGTCTCCAGCAACGTGACCGTCCAGTCCTCCTCCTCGTGGGTGTTGTGGTAGCGGATCTGCGGCTGGCGACCGAGGCGGAGGGTGACGTCGGACGTGTTCCACAGGTAGTTGCGGAAGTAGTCCTTGATGACCTCGCCCTTGTAGCCCAGGCAGAGGATGAAGTCCTTGTGGCCATGACGCGCGTAGAGCTTCATCACGTGCCACAGCACGGGACGCCCTCCCACGGGCACCATCGGCTTGGGACGATACTCGGTTTCTTCGCGGAGGCGGGTCCCGAGACCGCCGCAGAGGATGACGACTTTCATGCCGGACTTCAGCAAGGAGCGTAGCCGGGGGGGAAGCCCCGTTCCCAGCGGGATTTCTCGGGGGTTGGCGGAGTTCGCTGGGCCAACAGCGTCCGGCGCACTCGGATCCGCCTCGGGCTAGGGCTCCCCCCCGTACGACTCAATGCCTTGGTCGAAGGCCGTGAACGACACGAGTCCCGGGGGGAAAGGCAAGCCGGCAGCCCTATGGGTTCCCGCGCGCCATGAAAGTCCTCATGTCCCCGGGCAGGTGCATGGAGAGGCCGCCTCAGTCCGCGACCAGCTGCCGTCCCCCATTCAGCGGAGATAGCCGCGGACCCGCGCCATTCGGATCGCTGCCTCGCGGCTGTGGGCGTGCAACTTGCCATAGATGTTCTTCACGTGTGCGTGGACGGTGTGGACGCTGAGTTGCAGCCGACTTGCCACTTCCTTGTAAAGGAGGCCGTCCGCGAGGTCCCGGAGGATCTCTTGTTCACGCGTGGTCAGGCTTTGCATCGATTCCCCAGCCGGATGCCCCTGGAATTCCCGGATCAAATGCCGGGCGACGGACGGGCTCAATGGCGACTCGCCCCGGGCACAGGCGCGGACCGCCTCGCAAAGCCCATGGGCGCCCGTTGCCTTGAGCACATATCCCGAGGCGCCGGCACGCAGCGCGGAGTGAAGCGATTCCCGATGCTCGTGAACCGTATAGGCCAAGGCCAACAGTGAGGCGTTCAGCAGCCGGGCCGCTGCGATGAGCGCCATGCCCGACATCTCGGGCATGTCGAGGTCGGTCACCAAGACGTCCACCGCCGACCAGTCTGTTCCCTGCATGGCACCGGACGCCGAATCGTACAGCGCCACCAAGCGCAGATCCGCCTCCGCTTCCAAGGCCCGGCCAACGGCTTCCAAGATCCGCCGGTCGTCGTCCACGATGACCAGTCGAATCATGCCCAATTGCCCGCCCCAACCATGGCGGCCGGCCATCCCTTGTGTTCCACGCCATCCGTTGGTCGGAATGCGACGGGCAAGGGCAACACGAGGCAAAGATGAGTCCCGCCGCCGACTCGAACTTGAAGCCTTCCACCCAGCTCCGACACCCGCTGCCGCATGAAGGCCATGCCTCGGCCACCCGAGGCCGGTCGATCCGCCAGCAGGCCCACCCCGTCATCATCGACCCGGATGACGACGCGCCCGGTTCCAAAGCAGATCCGGACGCAGGCATGACGAGCGCTAGAATGCCGCGCGATGTTGGACACGGATTCCTTCAGGATGCGCGTGAGCGAAAACATCGCCGCCGAGTCGTCCACCGGCTCGGCGGGCACCGTGCCCGCAACGAGCCAACGGCCCTCGATTTCGCGGGCATGGAGCAGGTTCAACGTACGCAGGCGCATGTCGGCAAGAGTCTCGGGCCACGAGGTATCGTGCCGGTCTAGCGCGTCCATGAGCAGCCGCAGCTCCTGGTCGCCCTCGGCCGCCAACTGGCGGATGTGTTGGAGCCGTTCATCCGTCGGGGTGACGGAGGCGCGTTCGGTCGGGCGACTGGTGGCCAGTGCAATGTTCGCGGTAATGCCCGCGAGGCCATCGTGGAGGTCGCGGAGAAAGGCCTGGCGCTGCCGCTGGCCGCGCTTCTCGATCAGCTTTCGCTCCAGAGCCCAAGCGGCGTTCCGCGCCGCCATCAAGGCATCCTTGGTCTGTTGGATCTCCAGCAACTGCCGCTGGCCTATCATCATGACGGCGCCCAACGTCAGGAGGATGCCGCAGACCATCTGGCCCACCACGGCAACCAGCTGGACCATCGTCGCCTCCATGAAATCCGGGACGCTCGCGTGGAAGGGCAGTACCAAGCCACGCACCAACAGCGTCACCGCCAACAGCAAGATCAACGTCCCGCAGAAGAATGCGGACAACCTCAGCCCATGCCGTCGTTCCCTCAGCAATTCCCGCGCGGCCAATAACATCGGGATTGTTACCAGGGGCGCGACCAGCACGGGCCTCCACCGTGATTCGGGCGTCCGAAGCGCCACCGCGACGAAAGCCGCCAGCAGCAACCCGCTCGTGATCCCGGGCCAAACCAAGCGCGGCTTCCGCCCGCGAAAGGCGCAGGCACCCGCGAAAAGCATCAGGCAGGACACCGCCATGCAACCTGTCGGAATCACTCGGCTCACCCATGGGTCCGGCGTCCAAAGCCGCGTCGAATAAAGGAACAATGCAACCCCTTGCAGCAACGCCACCATCCCCCATGTCGCCACCCCGCGATGAACCCGATTGAACCACCAAAGGACCCCCATGACGGCCGATTGCACGATGGCAACGCCCCCACCCACCGCCACCAGCGTGAAAGGATCCAACTTCAACCTTGAGGCCTCGCAACCCCTGCCGCTGCCTCCATGGCAACCGCTTACAGGGAAGCTTATTTCAATACCAACAACCGCAAACGAATGCCAAGCGCCAAATCGCGCCAACGCACCCCACCCATTCCTGAGCCCCTGATTGCCGCGCGGTCTCGTGCGGCGCGGTGGGACGAAGTCTTCCCGTCAGGTTGCAACGGTGATGCCGACGGATGGATGCATCCGAGCTTCGAGGCCCCGCGCCCCCTCCGAGACCAAGGCGTCATCCCCTGCCAAGAACGGGCCGTGTAACCGGCCTGCAGGAATCGCCTAGGCCTCGACGCAGGCTGGGGTTCAATCGGCCAAGTCGTACGGGTTCGGCCTGCAGCCCGATCGGCTTGGGATGCCCGAGGCCGGGCATCCAGGGCCGGCCCTTCTGACATGGGGGCCGGCCCGCCTTTCGGCCTCCAAGCCCGCACGCCGCGTCCCCGTTTCGCGGCTCCCTCCTTCATCCCTGGAAGTTCCGCCTTCGTTGCGAGGAACAGGGCCTTCGTCACTTCCGCGTCGGAGAATGGGCCCGTCGCCCTAGGTTGCTCCCAGATCGACCGCACGCCATCGGGCGCCTGGCCGATAGAAACAGAAAACTCGGTAACAGCAGGAAGCACATGAACACGAAGCTCAACCTCCCCCTCGGGTCCTTGGCCCTCGCCGCAGCGGTCTTTGCGACCGCATCCA
>JBJSZF010000343.1:0-6997 GCA_046090125.1 Verrucomicrobiota bacterium | reverse complement strand
GGGCCACACGAACCAATAGCTGAGCAACGCCACCATCACGACCATGGCGACCAGCACCATGCGCCGTTCTGCGGGCTGAAGGTTGAGGCGGTCGAACAACGCCGTCATTTGGCCTCCATCCGGTTGAGTTCGGCCTCGAAGCTCCACGTTGCCAGCGTGCCCCGCACCTGCACCTGCGCGGGCTTCACGGCGGAAAACAGGGGCTGATTGCGAGCCTTCACCGCCAGCAGCTCCGAGTTATAGCGCGTGACCGCCTCGCGGCGGGACGGGTCCACGGTGCCGTCCAAGCGGAGCGTGCGGCCACGGACGAAGTTCAACGAGGTCAACGTGAGGTCGTCCGGCAACGTCTCCACCGCCGCCTTCCAGCAATCGAGCGCGGCGAAGCGGAGGTTGGCCTGCTCCTCCAGGATGAGGACCTGGTCGCGCAGGCGCATGGCGTTGGTGTAGTGCTGCGCAAGGCCGCGGGCGTTCACTTGCTCGTCCGCCAGTTCGCTCTCCTTGTGCGTGAACCATGCGAGGCCGCCCAGCACCACCATCAGGTACAACGCCCCCAGCGAGCCCAGGCCCCGCATCCAAAGACGATCCACGAACGCCTGCCGGTTGCGCGTCGCCACGTCCTCGGGCACGAGCGTCAGGCCCGTGCGGGCCAACGCGGCACGGGCCGAATCCGCCGCCACCGCCGCCTCGTCACGGACCGGCTCCACGGCCGGAACACCCCGGCCAGTCCATTCGGAAAGTACAGGGGCCAACGAAGCCGCCAGAGCCTCCGAAGCCACCACGCGGACCGACGGAATGGACGTGAGCCATCCTTCGAGCTCGGCCGCCCATGCCACGCGCGTCAACGCCGCCACCAACGAATGCGCACCCGCGTCGCCCGGGGCCATGCGCAGGACATCCAGGTGCCGGAGCCGTCCCTCGACACGCCATGCCACGGCGACAAGGCCTTTGGCGCCGGCCGGATCCGCCACAATCCAAAGTCCATCCTCGCGTGCCCGCCCGGCCAACTCCCGGGCCAGCGGCACGTCCAGCCGGTCCGCCACGAAGCCCTTCTCCGCGAGGGCAGCCAACCGTTGCTCCACGGCCGTCCGGGCCATGATCGCCACCAAAACCGTCGTGCTGCCGGAGCCCGTCGGGCCTGGCACGACCTCGAACCCATGGACCGCCTGCGCGGCTGGGATGGGTGAAATCTTTTCCAACTGCAACTCGACCATCGGGCCGACCTCGGCCGCCTCCGTCGTGGGCAGATCCAGGACACGAAGGCAGGCGGCATCGGAGGCGACCCAGGCGACGTCGAGACGGGGCTTGAGGAGCAGTTGCCAGTCGCGTCCGGCGACGCCCGAGGGCAATGGCTTGTCGCCCGGGACGTCATGCACGGCGTCCTGTCGGACGCCGTCGCGTGCCGCGCTGTAGGCATGCACCTTGCCGCGTGCGCCTCCGCTGGCCATGCCGCCACCGTCCAGAAGGACGAGGCAGCGTCGTTCCTTCGCATGACGGTCGCTCATGAGCGACCGCCTTTGTCCTCGCCGAGGAGGCCCTTGACGTGTTCCTCGGTCTGGGTGACGCGCAAGACTTCCTCGATGGTCGTGGTGCCGGCCTTCACCTTGCGCCACCCATCCTCGCGGAGCGTCCGCATGCCCGCCGCGCGCGCGGCCTGGCCCAGCGTGGAGGCGGGAGCACGGTTCATCACCATCGGCCGGATCGACTCCGAAACCACCATCAGCTCATGGATGCCGAGACGACCTTGATAGCCCAGTTGGCGGCATTCCTCGCACCCTTGGCCCTTCATGAACGCGGTGGCGTCGATCTCGTCCGCCGGGAACCCGGCCTTCAGCAGGTATTGCCGGTCCACGTTTTGGCGCGTGGCACAGTGCTTGCAGATGGTGCGGACGAGGCGCTGGGCCATGACGGCCTCGACGGAAGACGCCACGAGGAAGGGCTCGATGCCCATGTCGATGAGGCGGGTGAAGGCCGTGGCCGAGTCATTGGTGTGGATGGTGGAGAAGACGAGGTGGCCGGTGAGGGACGCACGGATGGCAATCTCGGCGGTCTCAAGGTCGCGGATTTCCCCCACCATGACCACGTTCGGGTCCTGGCGCAGGATGTGGCGCAGGCCCACGGCGAAGGTGAGGCCGATGTCCGAACGGACCGGGATTTGGTTGATGCCACGCAGCTCGTACTCGACGGGGTCCTCGATGGTGATGATGCGCTTGGTTACCGAGTTGATGGCCGAGAGGAACGCGTAGAGCGACGTGGACTTGCCGGAGCCCGTGGGGCCGGTGACGAGGAAGATGCCGTGCGGCTTGACGATGATCTCACGGATGACGGACTCGGTGCTGCCGTCGAAGCCGAGCTTTTCGAGGCCGAAGAAGATCTTTCCGCGGGTGAGGAGGCGAAGGGAGACGGACTCACCCCAGACGGTGGGGACGGTGGAGACGCGGATGTCGATCTCCTCGTTCTTGATGCGGACGTTGATGCGGCCGTCCTGGGGGAGGCGCTTCTCCGCGATGTTCATCCCGCTCATGACCTTGATGCGGGAAATGAGGGCGGCCTGGTAGCGCTTGATCTGCGGGGGCAACGGCGTCTGGTGGAGGATGCCGTCGATGCGATACCGGATGCGGAGGTCGTCCTCGGAGGGCTCGAAGTGGATGTCCGTCGCGCGGTCCTTGAAGGCCTCCCAGATGACCTGGTTGACGAACTTGATGACGGAGGCCTCCTGGTCGTCCCCGGTGATCTCGCGGTTGTCGCCCAGCTCCAGCTCGACGGGCTCGTCCTCCGCCATCTCGTCGAGGGTCTCGGCGCCGACGCCGTAGTACTTCTTGAGGGACTTCTCGATCTCGGCCTTGGGCGCGAGGGCGAACTCGACGGGCCCGGCGGCCTCGTATTGCACGGCACCGAGCATGGAGGGGTCGAAGGGGTCGCTCACCGCCACGCGCAGGACGCCGGCCTCCTCGGAAATGGGCAGCACCGAGTGCTGGAAGGCGGTCTTGGTGGAGATGCGCTTGAACAGCTCCGGCGGCACGGTGACGCCCTTCAGCTCCACGTGCGACCAGCCAAGCGCGGCGGCCAGCCGTTGCAGGAACACGTCCTCGCTCAGCCCCGCCTCGCGCGCCATGAAGGCCACGCGCGTCTCCGTGCCCCCGGACTCGGTCGCCGCGCGCCATGCGCGGTTCCATGCGTCCCATTGTTCCGCGCTGGCAAGCCCGGACTTGGCAAGGACCATCCTGAGGGGTGAGTGCGACATCGTTGAGGCAGCGTCCGCGCTTCATCCCCGCGGACCCGGCAAAGTTGCGCGGGAGTCAACGGCTTCCCTCGCGCGCTGCCAAACCTATTTCCCGCCGTCGCGGGCATTCATGCCCTTGAGCAGGCCGAACACGTCGCCATCGGTGCCCACGACGAGGGTGGTGTTGGCGTCGGCGGCCTTTTGCCACGTCTCGAGGGTCTTCAGGAACCCGTAGAACGAGGCGGCGGCGGGGTCTTGGTTGTAGGCCTTGGCGTAGATTTCCGAGGCGCGGGCGTCGGCGTCGCCGCGCACGGACTGGACCTTGCGATAAGCCTCGGACTCGATGAGCTGCAGTTCCTTCTCGCGGTTGCCGAGGATGCGCGCGGCCTCGCCCTGGCCCTCGGAGCGGAAGCGCTCGGCGATCTGCTGGCGCTCGCTGATCATGCGTTGGTAGATGGATTGCTCGACGGCGCGGTTGTAGTTGATGCGGGTGAACTGGACGTTGAGCAGATCGATGCCAAACGACGCCAGTTTGGGCGCGGAGGCTTCCTGGACGAGGCGCTCGAGGGCGGCACGGCCCGACCGGATCGGCGGCCAATGCACCTGCAGCGCGATGCCGTCGGCCTTGGCCTCCTCGCGGGCGGGCTGGCGCTCGCGGTTGCTGCGGACAATCTCAATCAGGTCATGGGCGGCCACCACGCTCCGAATCTCGCCGCCGATGATGTCGTCGAGGCGCGACCGGGCGCTGCGTTCATCCCGGAGGCGGAGGAAGAACACGCCGGGGTCGCTGATGCGCCAGCGCGCGAAGGCATCGACGACGAGGTAGGTCTTGTCCTTGGTGGGCATCTCGCGGGGGTCGCCATCCCATTCCAGCGCCCGCTTCTCGATGCGGTTGACCTCGTGGATGAACGGGACGCGGAGGTGGAGCCCGGCGTTGGTGACCGCGTCGCCCACGGGGCGGCCGAACTGCGTGACGATTACCTGCTCGGTCTCGGTGACGACGTAGAAGGGGTTGGCCCACAACATCAGGAGGGCGGCGACGGCGGCGATGGCGAGGTTGCGAAGCGTGCGGTTCATGGCCTGGGGGGAGCGCTGTTGCGTGGGTTGGAACTGGCGGAAGCCGCCGACGCTCGCGCCGGAATCGCCTGCGGCGCCGCTTCGGATCCGTGGTCCAGCGACAACAGGGGCACGATGCCCTTGAGGTCGGCATCGACCACGTAGCGGCGGCCGAGCCTAGGAAGAACCTCCTGCATGGTTTCGAGATAGAGGCGGCGGCGGGTGACCTCGGGGGCCTTGAGGTACTCGGCGAGGACGGCGTTGAAGCGGGCGACGTCGCCCTCGGCCTCCTTGACGCGGCGCGTGGCGTAGCCCTCGGCCTCGCTCAGCTTCTGGTCGGCCGCGCCACGGGCCTGGGGGATGATCTTGTTGAACTGGCCCTTGGCGAGGTTGATGGCGCGCTCTCGTTCCTGCTGGGCCTGGTTGACCTCGTTGAAGGACGCCTGGACCTCGGAAGGCGGGTTGACGTCCTTGAGCTGGACTTGGTCCACCGTGATGCCGGTCTCGAACAAGTTGGCCAGGCGTTGCATCTCCTTCAGCGCCTCGAACTCGATCTCCTGCCGCCCGATCGTGATGACCTCGTCCACGGTGCGGTCGCCCACCACCTGGCGCATCACGGACTCCGACAAGTCGCGTAGCGTCACCTCCGGGTCACGCACCTTGAACGTGAATGCGCGCGGGTCATTGACACGGTACTGCACCACCCATTCCACGAGGGCCACGTTGAGGTCGCCCGTCACCATGCGCCTTTCCTGCGCCTGCTCGCTGGGATCCGAGGACTGGAACGCGTTGCCTGATCCCGGGGTGGAAAAGCCAAACTCGACCTTCAGCTGCCGTTTCACAGGGACCTTGCTGACCTCGTCGATCCCCCACGGCAACTTGAAGCGCAACCCGGGCGTGACGACGTGGCTGAAGCGCCCGAAGCGGGTCACGACCGCCTCTGAGTCTGCCGGGACCGTGTAGAAGCTCGACCAGACCGCCGTCAGCAGGAACACGCCCGCCACCGCCGCCGGCACATGCCGCAGCCACGGGATGTCGCGGCCGCCGCCCGCGCCGCCACCCTTGCCCTCCGTCACGTCGATGAACGGAGGCCGCTTGGGCCTTTGATACCATCTCATGGCACTTGTTGTCCCACGGGCGTCGTCGCGCGGCCATGAGAATCCCGGGCCGGTGTCTCCTACCTTGGCTCGACCCAGGCACCCGCCCCCGCCTTACGCCCCCATCCTGCCGAGACGCTCCAGCCGTTCGCCCGCCGCCAGCAGGGTTTCTTCCCGCTTCGCGAAGTGAAATCGAATGTACCGATGCTCTGGCTCTCGGAAGAAGCTCGAGCCCGGGACTCCCGCGACGCCGACCTCGCGCACCAACCACTCCGCCGCCGCCGTGTCCGTCCCAAACCCGAGAGCCGAGATGTCCACCATGACGTAATACGCCCCCTGAGGCTCCGTGAAGGGCAGGCCGGTCCGTCTCAGGATGCCCAGGAACACGTCACGCTTGCGGGCGTACATCCGGCCCAGCTCCTCGTAATACGAGCGCGGCAGTTCCAGGCCCGCCACGGCCGCTTCTTGCAACGGCGCGGCCGCGCCCACCGTCAGGAAGTCATGGACCTTGCGCGCCTGCGCGATCACCCCAGGAGCCGCCTGCACGTAGCCGAGCCTCCAACCCGTGATCGAGTACGTCTTCGACAACGAGTTGCACGTGATCGTCCGGTCAAACGCCCCCGGCAACGCCGCGAGGTACTCATGCCGGCCGGGCCCGTACACGATGTGTTCATACGGCTCGTCCGTGATCACGAACGCGTCGTGCTCCTCCGCCAACGCCAGGATGAAGCCCAGCTCCTCCCGCGTGAACACCTTGCCCGTCGGGTTCGACGGGTTGCACACCACGATCGCCTTGGCGCCTCGCCCAAACGCCCGCCTCAGCTCGTCCGGGTCAAAGCCGAACCCCGGCGGATGCAGCGGTACGTACACCGGCTCTGCGCCCGATAGGATCGCATCCGCCGCGTAGTTCTCGTAAAAGGGCGAGAACACCACCACGCGGTCGCCGGGGTTACACGCCGTCATCATGGCCACCATCATCGCCTCCGTGCTGCCGCACGTGACGACCAGGTGCGCGTCCGGGTCCAGTTGAAGGCCCGAGAACGCGCCGATCTTCCGGGCCAACGCCTGGCGGAAGCTCGGGGCGCCCCACGTCACGGCGTATTGGTGGCAGTTCGACCGCGCCGCCCGTTCCATCGCGTCGAGCAACTCCTTGGGCGGATCAAAGTCCGGGAACCCCTGTGACAGGTTGATGGCCCCGTGCTGGTTCGACAGCCGGGTCATCCCCCGGATCACGGACTCGGTGAAGACGGACAAGCGCGTCGCCGTGGCTGGCATGGCCTTGGAGATACCCGACGTCGCGCCCGGTTGGCGAGAGCGGGTCCTTCACCGTCACGGTCTGGACGGAACGTCCATGCGCCTCAAGACCTCGCCCGCTACGGGCACCGAGGGACGCTCCCGCACCAAACGGCCAAGGATCTCTCGCGCCCGCCGCGGATCCTTCGAGGCCGTCGCCATCGCTTCCCCCAGAAGGTGGCTGTACCCCGTCGGGAAGTCCGCGCTGGCCGTTACGCTTTCCCAAAGCGACTCTTCCCCGGCACCGGGCCTTCCCGAAACCACGGCGTCCAACCCCTTGAGATAGGCGTCGCGCGCCCGACGCATCTGCTCCCACCGTTCTCCGGCGTCG
>JBJSZF010000342.1:0-16531 GCA_046090125.1 Verrucomicrobiota bacterium | reverse complement strand
CGTTGCGGCGCTTCGTGCGGTCGTTGCGACGCCTCGTGCGGTCGTTGCGGCGCTTCGTGCGGTCGTTGCGGCGCTTCGTGCGGTCGTTGCGACGCATCGTGCGGTCGTTGCGACGCATCGTGCGGTCGTTGCGGCGCTTCGTGCGGTCGTTGCGGCGCTTCGTGCGGTCGTTGCGGCGCTTCGTGCAGTCGTTGCGGCGCTTCGTGCGGTCGTTGCGACGCCTTGTGCGGTCGCGGGAACGCATGGTGCTTCCTCCAGAGACTCCCCCGCCCCTCGCCCCTCGCTCCTCGCCTCCCGCTGCTCCCCCGGGGCGCGCGTCGGTCGTTGGTTGACCCTTGGGGGGGGCGACCATACGGTGCGGCCATAATGGCGATTCCGGAATCCATGACCGCGTTGGTGGCGTCTGCGTCCCTGGGAAAGTGGGGGACGAAGGCATCCTGGGACGAGGTGGTGGCTCCGGTGAAGACGTTCCTGGGGCAGGTGACGACGTTGCTGAACGACCAGGTGCGGGAGTTCGAGCCGGAGATCGCGGAGTACGCGCGGTACGCATTGGACAGCCAAGGGAAGCGGTTGCGTCCGGCGTTGGTGGCGTTGGCGGGGGGGGCGTTTGGTCCGTTGGGTGCGAGCCACGTGTCGTTGGCGTCGATCGTGGAGATGATCCACCTGGCGACGCTGGTGCACGACGACATCATGGACGGGGCGGTGATGCGGCGTGGGCGCCCGAGCCTTGGGGCGCGGTGGGGGAGCGACGTGGCGGTGTTGGTGGGGGATTGCTTGTTTGCGCACGCGCTGAAGCTGGCGTCGATGCTGGACAGCGTGGAGGTGTGCCGTGCGGTGGCGCTTTCGACGCACGTGGTGTGCACGGGGGAGATTTTGCAAGGGCACCGGCGACGGCGTTGGAACCTGACGCGGGCGGAGTACTTCAAGGTGCTGGAGATGAAGACGGGGGAACTGTTTGCCTTGGCGTGCGAGCTGGGCGGGCGGTTGTCCTCGACGTCGGAGGCGCATCGGAGGTCGTTGAGGCGGTATGGGTTGGCGTTGGGGACGGCGTACCAAGTGTATGATGACGTGTTGGACTTGTACGGGACGGAGGACGCGGCGGGGAAGTCGTTGGGGACGGACTTGGCGAAGGGGCGCGTGACGTTGCCGATCTTGGCGTTCCTAGAACGGGCGAACGAGGAGGAGCGCGGGCGATTGCTGGGATGGCTGGAAAACTGGGACGGGTCGCGGTTTGGAGAGGTGCGGGCGCTGCTGGACCGTCATGACGCGCTGGGGGAATCCCGGCAGGCGATCGATCTCCTGTTGAACACCGCCCGGGAGGCCTTGTCGGAATTCCCCGACGTCGCGGAAACCCGTGCGCTCATGGCGCTGCCTGGCTTTCTTGCGCATCAGACGGCGGCCCTTGGGCCGTGAGAAACCTTATGTCGGGCACAGGGGCCACCTATTTCATGGATTCATCCGGGGAGATTCCGGAGCGGCCGGCGCGCGTGCGGCCGGCAGGCTTCACGAGCGCCCCCGTTCCGCAGGCCGTGCCCGACGCCTTGCCTGAGGTCGGGAGCGTGGCGGGGGAGGGGACGGAGGACGTGACGTTGGTGCGGGCGGCGCAGAACGGGGACTTGGATTCGTTCGACGAGCTGGTGGTGCGGCATCGGGAGCGGATCTTCAACCTGATCTACCACATGACGTCGCATCACGAGGACGCGACGGACCTGGCGCAGGACGTGTTTGTGAAGGCGTGGAAGGCGCTGGGGAACTTCAAGGGGGAGAGCAGCTTCTACACGTGGGTGTATCGGATTGCGGTGAACCACACGCTGAACCACCTGAAGCAGCGGCGGAACCGGACGGTGCACCTGTCGTTGAACGACATGGACTTCAATGCCGAGAACGACCCGGAGTTGGTGCAGTTGGTGTCGCACCATACGCCGCGGCGGGCGGCGAGCCTCAAGGAGCTGTCGCAGCGCTTGAACGCGGCCATGCAAAAGCTGTCAGAGGAACACCGGACGGTGGTGGTGATGCACGACATCCAAGGCATCCCGCATGACGAGATCGCGGAGGTCTTGGACTGCAACCCGGGCACCGTGCGGTCGAGGTTGTTTTACGCGCGGCAGCAGTTGCAGGCCTATCTCTCAGATTTGTTGCACTGAACGGGTGCTAAATACCATGCACGACGAGACCAACATGGAGGGGCAAGTACGGGTGGCGCGGTTGGTGGCATTGAAGCGCCATGAACGACCGGGGCAAGATCATTGGCTGGGATTGTCGAGGGCCGTTCGATTTCGCATCGAGCAAGAGATGGCCGGGCAGAAGGCGGTGGCGCGGCAATCGGCTGGCTCGGCATGGGGACGGTGGATGGAAGCCGTGATGGGTTCGGGCTGGGGCCGTTGGCTGGACCCGAGCGCATGGGTGCCGACGATTCTGGCCGTGATGGCGATCTTGACGTGGATGCTGCCGCCGACCCCGGGCGTTGGACCGGGCGCATCGAACATGGCCGGCCTTGGGAACGTCCCGGAGGTGGGCATGGCGCTGGGACTGGAGAGCCCCACGGTGTCCCCGATCACCGGGGTTCGCGTCCGCGTCATCTTGATGGACTCGGACCAACTGCCGAAGGGCTTCGTCGCATTCCCGCCGTTGCCGTCCACCATGCTGAAGCCGGCGCGATAGGCTGGGTGGAGGGGTTGGGCGATGGGAGGCGGGACGATGGATCGCGCTTCGGATGGATAGGGCCGCCTGGCGGATGGGCGGGCTGGACTGGAGAACCCGGCGCTTGCAAACGGGCGCGGCGCGAGGCTTCCATGAGGCATGAATCCCGTTGGGCAAGCCGGGCAAGTTGGCGCCATCGCGTCGCGTCGTCGCGATGGTTTTACGTTGATCGAGCTCTTGGTCGTGATCGCGATCATCGCGATCTTGGCGGGCATGATTCTGCCGGCCTTGTCCAAGGCGAAGCAGAAGGCGCAGCAGACGCGTTGCAGCAGCAATCTCCGGCAGTTGGGCATCGCGCTCCAGCTCTACATCGGCGAGTACAACCGCTACCCGGGCCATTACTTGGTCAATGCGGGGCAAGTGGTCTATCCGGCACGCCTCCTGCCGTTCGTGGGCAGCAACTTGGCGGTGTTCAACTGCCCCACGGAAAGCCCTCGATATTATTACACGAACAACCCGACCACGATGCGGCCCATGAACGTGACCCCGAGCACGGGCTTTTGCTACGGCTACAATGACTGGGGCGGGGTGAACGAGTTCACCAATCCCTATCAAGGACTCGGGGGCGACCTGGGCGGCGGGACGGCGGCATGGAACATCGAGCCCAAGGAAAGCCACGTGAAGGCCCCCGCCGACATGATCTGCATGGCCGACAGCCGGTCGGATGCGCAATGGGACACGGCGATCGACCCGGCCGACGGCGATCCCCTGGGGCCGGAACAGGCCGAATGGCCGAGCAGCCGCCACGGCGGCAGCGGCATTGCGAAGCCCAGTGCCATTTCCAAGGGCGTGAAGAGCAGCCGCGGCGGGGGAGCGATCTTCATGTTTTGCGATGGCCACGCGGAGTTCATCAAGCAGGACATCGCCATTTCCAAGGACCCCAACATGCGCCGGCGCTGGAACGCGGACAACGAGCCGCGCCTCGGTCAATAGACGGACGGCTTGTCCCTGGGGCCGGCCCTCGCGCGACCCGCCGCCCCCCGCAGGGAGTTCCCACGCCGCGGTGTTTGCGAACGCCACGCCGCCTGAAGGCGGGACTCCGTGCCTCGCAACCTGGCGCGACCACACCGTCTCCGGCGGATGTGCAGCGACAGAGCATGGATTCACGGGTTGCAACGTCCGCATTTTGGGGCCATGGCGTGGGGGCGGCGCTCGGGCTGATTGCCGGCCCCCGCCGTTCATCGTGAAGCATCGCATTTCCATCTTGGACACCCACACGGGCGGCGAGCCCACGCGCATCGTCGTGGACGGGTTCCCGGACCTCGGTTCCGGGCCGTTGCCGGAGCGCGCCCGTCGATTCCGCGAGGACTTTGACCGATATCGTTCGGCCGTGGTGAACGAGCCTCGGGGTTCGGACGTGATGGTGGGGGCGTTGCGGATGGCTCCCCACGACCCGACGTGCGACTTCGGGGTGATCTTCTTCAACAACGTGGGCCTCCTCGGCATGTGCGGCCACGGGATGATTGGGTTCGCGGCGGCACTTCGTGAATGGGACCGGGCACGTGTGGGCGACGTGCGGGTGGAAACACCGGTGGGCGTGGTGACCGTCACGTTGCATGAGGATGGCTCGGCGTCGGTGGCGAACGTGGCGTCGTATCGGAAGGCGCGGGCCGTGCGCGTGGACGTGCCGGGCGCTGGGTTGGTGACGGGCGACGTGGCATGGGGCGGCAACTGGTTCTTCCTGATGGAAGGCCACGGCCCGGCCCTCGAGCTGGGGCGCGTGGAGGCGTTGACGGAGTATTCGTGGCGGGTCCGGCAAGCCGTGAATGCCCAAGGTTTCCCCGAAGTGGACCACGTGGAGTTGTTCGGCCCGCCTTCGGGCAAGGGGGCGCACTCGCGCAACTTCGTGTTGTGCCCCGGCAAGGCCTACGACCGGTCGCCCTGCGGCACCGGGACGAGCGCGAAGCTCGCGTGCCTGGCGGCGGACGGGAAGCTGGGCCCGGGCGAGCCGTGGGTGCAGGAGAGCATCCTGGGCAGCCGGTTCACGGCGCACTTTGAATGGATTGACCGAAGCGAGGGCCGCATCGCCCCCGTGATCCGCGGCACGGCGCACGTGAACGGGAAGGCGGAGTTGATCCTGGACGAGGGCGACCCGTTCTGTTGGGGGATCCGGCCGTGAAGACGGCATGGGCGACACGCCTTCTCGCGATGGCGGGGGTCGTCCATGGCATCCTTCTCGGCGCCGAGTCGCCGACTTGGGTCGCCGATGCCGCGGTGGGACAGCCCACGCGTTGGGTGGCCCTGCGACTGCGGCCAGGATGGCAGGGCATGGGAGAGGCTGGGCTGGAGGCGTTGGCGCGGCGGGCGGGCGCGCTTCGGGTGCTTCCCGTTGGAACGTTGGCCCACGTGCGCCAGATGGAGGCGGGCGACGAACCCGGCGAGGTCGAGGTCGTCGTGAGCCGTCTCTTGAACGAGCCCCACGTGGAATCCGCATGGCCACTCCGGGCGTTCCGGCGGTCACCTCGGGGCTTGCCCAACGACACGTACCTGTCGCGCCAATGGGGCCTGAACAACACGCGTCAATCCGGAGGGGTGGCCGGGGCGGACATCCGGGCGTTTGGAGCGTGGCAGGCGGGGTTCACGGGATCCGGGGTGTTGGTGTGCGTCGTGGACGATGGATTCGAGCAACGACACCCGGACTTGCAGGCGAACCTTCGGAAGGACCTTGGCTGGGATTACCGTGCAAACGATGCCGACGCGGAGGCGGAGGGCGGCGACGGCTTCGACGAGACGGGATCGCCCCGGGCCGACGCGCATGGGACGGCCGTGGCGGGAATTATCGCGGCGGTGGGCAACAACAGCCTGGGCGTCGCGGGCGTTGCCTGGGGTGCACGGGTGGTGCCGGTCCGGGCGTTGCAACGCGACATGACCGACGCCCAGGAGGCCGGGGCGTTGTCGCACCGGGCCGACATCGTGTCCGTCTGCAACAACTCCTGGGGGCCGGACGACGACGCGAGGGCGATCGTCTCGCCGGGGCCGTTGGCGGAGGAGGCGCGGTTGGACGGGGTGCGGCGGGGGCGGGGCGGGCGAGGCGTGGTTTACGTTTGGGCGGCGGGCAACGGCGGCGAGAAGGACGACGACGCCAACTATGACGGGTACGCCAACTCGCCTCAGGTGATTGCCGTGGGCGCGCTCACGGACCGGGGCGAGCGCTGCGCCTACAGCGAGAAGGGGGCGTGCCTGTGCGTGTCGGCCCCGTCCGGCCGGGACGGCGTCCGCAACCCGGGCACGTGGACCACGGACCTCAGCGCCAACCGGGGCTACAACTCGTCGAGCGTCACCGGGGAGCTTTCGGACCGCCGCTTCACGTCGAACTTCAACGGCACGTCCGCCGCCGCGCCCATGGTGTCCGGCGTCGTGGCGCTCATGCTCGAGGCCAACCCGTCGCTCGGCTGGCGCGACGTGAAGGAGGTCCTGATGCGGTCGGCGTCGTGGACGGACGCCGCCCACGTGGGTTGGTTCACCAACGGTTCGGGGCTTCGCTTCAACCACTCCTACGGCGCGGGACGGGTGAATGCGGAGGCGGCCGTTCGCATGGCCCAGTCGTGGACCAACCTGCCGCCCGAGGCATGGGTCGGCTGGCCCGTCGTTGGACGCGAGCCCGCAGCCATCCCGGACGGCGATGCGGTGGGCGTCGTGTTGCCCGTGCGGGTGACGTCGGACCTCCGGGTGGAGACGGCCCGGCTGGAGTTGGACATCGAGCACCCGGGCCGAAACGAGTTGCTGGTCGAGTTGATTTCCCCCTCCGGCACCGTCAGCCGCCTGTGGTCCCCTCACGACGACCGCACGGCCCACCTCCGCCATCGGTTCACCTCCGTGTTTTGCTGGGGCGAGCCCGCCGACGGGACATGGCGGGTGCGCGTCGCTGACGTGACCCCGGGACAAGCCGGGCACGTCGTGTCGGCACGGCTCGAGCTTTCGGGCTCGTTGCCGCAGGTGCGGTTGAGTGGACGGATCGACGCCACGGGCCGCTTCGTGGTGCAACTGGAGGGCAAGCCCGGAAGCCGCGGCCGCATCCAGGCGTCCAAGGATTTGCGGGAATGGACGGACGTCGCCGACGTGGTCCTCGTCGATGGGACCGGCGTGTTTTCCGAGGCCGCGCCGACGGACGGCCCCAGGTGGTTTCGCTGGCAGGGCGACCCGCGCGGGGGCTAGGACGGCCGAGGACCGATGGCCGCGTGCGGCGTCAGGAACGTCGCTCGCTCAACGCCTCCACCAACATGCCGGAATAGTACGCGATGCTGCCCAGCGCCGTCTTCCAGTGCGTGCGTCCCAGCAGCGCGAACGCGGCCATCTTGAGGACGCGCACGAACCACCCCGCCACCGTGGGTTGGTACACCTCGAACAACCCCAGCGAATGGCGACGATCCAGGCGTCCTTTCCGATACAGCGCGCCCAGGGGCCGACGGGACGCATACTCCACCGCCGCCGCGTGCACGGCGGCGACCACTTCCCCGTCGTCCAACGCCGCAACGTACCATCGCATGTCCTCGCACCCGTGGGGGCTCTCGTTGAACCGACGCCGTTCCCATGCCGACCTTCGGTACAGGCAGTTCGGATTGCCGGCGCCAAACCCAAAGCCCCGCCTCATCTCGCCCCGGTGGAACAACGTGACGCCGTCGGGCAACGGGCTGGGAAACTCACCCTCGATGGTGCCCACGACGGCCGTGACTCGGTCGTCCAGCCAGCCCACGGCCTTGCGAAAACGGGCCAACAAGTCGCCGTGCACCGGCACGCAATGCGAGCTCAGGCTGAGCACCCAGGGCCGCGTCGCCGCCCCGAAGCCCAGGTTCAGCGCGCCTCCATAGGTGAAGCGTTCCCTGGGCATGCACACCACCCGTGCGTGGGCCGCCTCCGCCACGGCCACGGTGTCGTCCGTGGAGCCGGAATCCACCACCACCAACTCGTCCCAAGGGGCCAGGTCGAGCCGCGCGAGGACCTTCCGCAGCGTGACGGCGGAGTTTTGCGTGCGGATGACGACGCTGATGCCAGGAGGTTCCATGCGACTTCGTGCGCTGCATCCAAGCCGCAAGCACCCCGTCCGCTCAAGCTTCCATGACCCGCGCAGGGGCCACGCCCACCTTGCAACGGGGGGCAATCGCCGGGAATCTCGGCCTCCATGTTGTCGCGTCGCCTGTTCGCCTGGGCCTTCCTGCTTCTCGCCGCATGGTCGTTCCCCGCGACGTCGGTCGGGGTCGCCGCCGAGCCGTCGCTCGATGGCCTCCCTGGGTACGCCCAGTGGGTGGCGGCGTGCCGTCGGCTGCCCACGAACCGGCGTTCCGGCGGGAACCCCGCTCTGCCGGCCACGCTCCCCATGGCGCGGTTCTCGGACTTCAGCCTCCTTTTGGATGCCTTCTTTGCATCGAGCCGGACTGGGGCCTTGTCGGACGGCGCGCGCTGGGTGGGAAACGTTCGTCCTGAAGCGGCGTTCCTGGACCCTGCGACACGGTACTTCATGAGCCCCGGCACGCCCGCCATGACGTTCGTCCGACCCTTCCTCAACGGCCCGCCGCCCCCGGTGCCCCAGGACGGCGCGGCCACGTTCCGCCCGTTCGTCCAACGCGTCCGTCTTCCCGAAGACGCCGAGGTGTTCGTCCATGCCGACTACCACGGGGACGTCCACTCGTTGGTGGCGACGCTGGAATGGCTCAACGGCAGCGGACGGATGAAGGGCTTCGAGATCGCCCAACCCGGCTTCGCCATGGTGTTCCTCGGCGACTATGCGGACCGCGGCCGCAACGGGATCGAGGTGCTGGCCACCTTGATGCGCCTCAAGCTGGCCAACCCCAACCGCGTCTTCCTGTGCCGCGGCAACCATGAGGAGGCCGCCATCGCCGCCCGCTACGGGCTGCTCGCCGAGGGCCGCATCAAGTACGGCGACGACTTTGACGTGCCCAAGGTCCTGCGGATGTTTGACTACCTGCCGGTCGCCGTCTGGGTGGGTGCCTCCGGCCACTTCGTGCAGTGTCACCATGGCGGCATGGAGCCCGGGTTCGATCCCCGCGCCGTGCTCGACGCTGCCCCGGACATCGCCTTCCAGTTCGTCGGCACGCTCGCCCAGGCGTCGTTCCTCAAGGCCCACCCAGAATGCCTCGCGTCCGACCCCGCAGCCCGTGACCTCCTCGCACGGTCCGCCCGCGACTTCGTCCCCGTCGATCCCATCCACCCGGCCACGCTGGGGTTCATGTGGAACGACTTCACCATCGCGCCGGACGAGCCCGGGTTTGGCGTCGATCCCGGCCGCGCCTTCGTGTACGGGCGCGACGCCACGCGCTTCCTCCTCGCCCGTTCACGAACCGCGTCGAATGCCGTCCATGCCGTGTTCCGTGGCCATCAACAGGCCTCCGCTCCCAACCCGATGATGCGGCGCCTCGCGGCGGCGCGGGGGGTTTTCCGACATTGGCAAGACGGCGACGCCGCCGCGCGGCTGGACGCGCCGGCTTCCTCCTTGGCCTCTTGGATCGAGAAGGCCCCCGAGCGACCCGTGCCCGAGGGTTCCGTGTGGACGTTCAACATCGCGCCGGACACGGCCTACGGCGTTGCCAACGGGTTCGACTTCGACGCCTTCGGCCTTCTCCAGTTGGCGCGGTCGCCCTCGGAATGGCGGCTGCGTGTCACGAACCTCGGACCGAACGGATCCCCGGTCGCACCCGGCCCAGCCGAGGGGCGGTGACCGGCCCTCCTGCGTGCGTTGCGCACGCTAGCGCCGCGCCGCCGCCACAAGACGTTCCACCGTCTCGATGCCGGACTCGCCCAAGGCCACAATTCCCACGAGCTGGACCGGGCGCGGGTCATCTCGGTCCAGGCGAACCACCACGGCCAACCGTCGGTAATACGCGGCGGGGTTCATCGCCCGGCTCGCGGCGGCCAAGACCGGCGACTCCGAGAGCTCGGCCGATGGCCCCACCAATGAGCAACGCGGCCCAATGCCCAGCACCATGAAGGTCTCGTTCGTCGTGCCCTTCGCCACGTCCAGGCCAAACAATGCGTTTGGATTGATCCGGCGCGTGTCCAACGCCACGACGTCGTCCGACGCAAACCCGCCCGCCGTCACGTCGAGGGCCTTCGCATCCGTCAGTTCCTGCCAGGACACCCCCGATCCATCCGGCGGCGGATGCATCCACGTCGTCGTGATGCCATGCGCTGCGAGGATCGGGCGGTCGGCGTTGTCGAGGTCCTTGGGCCTGAGCTGGCGCCGCGCGGCCGCCGGAATGAAGGAGAACAGCGTGTAGGGGGCTTCCATCAGCGAATCGTAGCCGTCTGGCAGCCCGCCCGTGCGCGCCTGGTGCCGTCCGATGGCCGATGCCACCTGCGACGCGACGCCCGCCGACGCCATGGCGACCGAACGTCGCAGCAGTTGCGCGCCCACCCAAGCCACCAGCCCGGTGGCCATGCAGACAATCACCAGGACGACGACCAACTCGACCAAGGTGACGGCCCGGACGGCCGGCATCCGACGTGGGCACGGCATGGGAAGTGAGGCGGGAACAAGGGAAGGCGGCTTCATGGGATGGCGATTCCTTGGGGACGCACCGGGCAAGGTTACCGCCGGGATGGACGACGCCGGGATGATTCCGGCGCGAGCTTGGGAGATTGCAGCAGGCACGCTTGTGGATAGGGTGGACCCATGCGCCGTGCCGCGTGCATCAGCTTTTGTTTCCTCGGCATCGCCCTGTCCTGGGCGGTCGCAGCCGCTCCGCTGCCGTCGGCGGACTTCGTGGTCGAACGATTCCTCGCCCGAGCCAAGGCCTCGGCAGCCGAGGAGGCACGCCAAATGATGGTGTACCGACGGACGACCGTGATCGAGGACCTCGCCTCCAAGGACGAGAAGGAACGCCGCCGCGTCCGCGAGCACGCCGTCACCAATCGCGCCGGCGTCATCCGCGCGCGGCTCGTCCGCATCGACGACCGGGACCCGTCCGAAGCCGAGGTGGCGTCGGATGCCCGCAAAGAGGGGGACGCACGCAAGGAGACGACACGGCGACGGCGCGGGCCGGACTTCGTGGACGAGGCGTTGCTTCGAAAGTTCGAATACGCCCTGGAAGGCGAGGAGACCGTCGAGGGCCGGCGGACGTATCGGCTGTCCTACAAGGCCAAGATCGGACGCGAGGGTGGGGACAAGAACATCGACCGGTTCCTCGGGTTGATTGGCGGCAGCATCTGGGTGGATGCCGAGGAGTTCGAGCTGGTGAAGGCGTCGGCCGGGTTGAAGGAGCCGCTGCGCATCCTGGGGGGGTTCGCCGCGACGATCTCGCGACTGGAGTTTGACGTGGTACGAAGGCCGGTGACGCCTGGTTGCTGGTGCAACGTGCTCCTGACGAGCCGGGCCGAGGGACGCCGATTGTTCAGCGGCTTCAATGTCCGCCTCGACGTCGAACAGGCAGACTTTCGCGTGACCCCGCTTATCCCTGCTGCCCCCTGACCCGCGTCAGGCACGCGCGCACGCGGCGATACGCAGGGTGCGCCCGGAGCCCGGCGAGGTCGGGGTCGGAGTTCAGGGAATCCACGTCGTGAAAGCCCAGCTCGATGGCCGTGGAAAGCTCGTTGGCGGCCCGCTCGTAGTCGCGTAGCAGGGCCAGGGAACAGGCGAGGTTGTAGCGAGCGTCCGGGTCCGTGGGCCTCAGCTCAATCAAGCGCTGGTCCAACGGGATCACGTCGCGCGTCCGTCCCATCTGCAAGAGCACGTCCGCCAATTCCTCGATCACGTCCGTGTCCTGCGGGTCACGCGCCAGCAAGCCACGGAAGAAGACCTCTTGGACCTCCAGCTCGGCCAGGCGGCGTCGGGATACCCGTTGTTTTTCCTGTTCCATCCAGCCCCGACAGTCTCAGAAACGCCCAACGCAGCGTCAAGCCGCCCGGCGGGGCACGCCCTTCCCATTCACGCGCAGCAGGGTGCGCCCTGCCCGCGCTTGCCGCGCCACAATGCCCGTTGCAGCGACCCATCCAACGCGAGCAAGATTACCACCAAGCACCTCCATCACGCCGTCCCTCGCCGTCCATGAACCTCATTCCTCGCCGCCAGTTCATCGTCGATTCCGCAAAGACCGGCACCGCCGTCGCGGCCGGAACCGCCCTCGTCGGGTTTCCGTCCATCGTTCGCCCCCAATCGACCGCCAAGCCGGTCGTCCTCGCGCTCATCGGCGCAGGCGGCCGCGCCGCCAGCCACACGGCCGGCATGTCCAAGTTGCCCGGCGTCGAGTTCAAGTACGTGTGCGACATCTGGAAGGAACGCGGCGGCGGCATCATCCAGGACCTTAGCAAGACACAGTCGCGCACCCCGCAACGCATCCACGACATGCGCGTCGCCCTCGACGACAAGGAGGTGGACGCCGTCGTCATCACCACGCCCGAGCATTGGCATGCCCTTGCCACCGTGTGGGCCTGTCAGGCGGGCAAGGATGTCTTCGTCGAAAAGAACCCCTCCATGTCCGTCTGGGAGGGCCGCAAGATGATCGAGGCCGCCCGCAAGTACCGACGCATCGTCCAAGTCGGCTTCCAAAACCGCAGCGGCCCCTATGCCGCATCCGCCCGCGACTACGTCGCCAGCGGCAAGCTCGGCCGCATCGTCCACGTCAAGGTGTACAACATGCTCGATGGCACCCGCTGGGAGCCCAAGCCCGACGGCCCGCCGCCCGAGGGCCTCGACTGGGACGCGTGGCTCGGCCCCGCCCCCGAGGTCCCCTACAACCCCGGCCGCCATCGCGACTGGCACCCGTGGTGGGATTACAAGGGCGGCACCTTGGCCGACGACGCCAGCCACCAACTGGACCTCACCCGCATGGTCCTCGGGGACCCCCCCCACCCACGCTCCGTCCTCTGCATCGGCGGCAACTACGCCTTCCAGTCCAAGCGCGAGGTCCCCGAGTTCCAGTGCATCACCTACGACTACGGCGACTTCGCCATGACCTGCGAGAGCGGCAATGCCACCGGGTACATGCGCAAGTTCCCCGGCGAGGTCCGCTACGGCGACAAGTGGCCCCACTGGCCCACCTCCGCCACCCGCGTCGAAATCTACGGCACCCAGGCCATGATGCTCCTCGGCCGTCACGGATGCGGATGGCAGGTCGTCGTCGAGGGCGGGAAGGTCATCGCCCAGGACAAGGGCTACTTCCCGGACAAGTGGCACCAGCCCAACTTCATTGATTGCATCCGCTCGCGCAGGCAGCCCAACGCCGACATCGAGTCGTCGCATCACAGCGCCTGCCTCGTGCACCTCGCCAACACCTCCTATCGCGTCGGCCAACGCCAGCTCATCTTCGACGGCGCCACCGAGCGCTTCACCAACAGCGACGCCGCCAACGCCCTCCTCCAGCCCGCCTACCGGAAGCACTACCGCATTCCCGACGTCGTCTAACCGGGCATCCGCCAACGGCGCGGACCTCGCCCTTGCCTGACATCACCGGCCCGGCTTGCCGTTCCTCGACTTCTTGTCCGTCTTCGGAGATCGGGGAGCGACGACGTCATTCGTCGAGTACCCCGATGCTGCGCGCCCGTCCCATGCCCGCGGCTCGAGACTGACCTCCTTCGCCAGCCGCGCCGAGATCGCCTCCGCCTCGGCCGGGGTGCTCACGATGAACGGCCGAACAATCACCACCAGCTCGTTACGGCCTCGCGTCCGCGCCTCCCGCCGGAACGCCGCCCCGACACCCGGCAGCCGCCCCAGCCACGGGACCCCCGACCGGTCGTCCGTCTCCTGCTCCTCCACCAACCCGCCTACCACCACCGACTCCGCGTGCTGCGCCATGAACGTCCCGCTCACCGCCCGCGATTGCACCACATCCACCGCAAGGCTTCGAAAACCTCCCCCCTCCGACGGCACCGGGATACTCGCCCCCTGCCGACGCAGCGACGAGTTCTCCTGCACCAGCCGCAACGTCACCGTCCGGTCCGCGTTGATGTTGGGCGTCAGCAACAGCGTCGTCCCTACCGGCCGGAACTCCACCTGCGCGTTCGCGTTCTGCGCCACAACGCCATTCCCACCCGTCGGGATCGTCGCGCCACCGCTGAACCCACGCACAATCGGCACCTCCTCGCCCACGAAGACCCGGCTCACTTCCTGGTTCGCCGTCAGCAACAAGGGCGTCGCCACCGACCTCAGCCTCCCCCGCGTCTCCAGCAACGACAGCCGCGCCCGCACATCCTTCCCGAGGTACTGGAACACCATCGATTGCGAGTCGAACCCGCCGCCGCCCGGCCGCATCGCCCCCGCCCCAACCCCTCCCAACGCGCCCGCCCCCATCGCAGGCGGCCCTTGGATCTCCCCCGTCGTCCATGACCCGTTCACCACGCCATCCCCCGCCGTCCGCAAAAACGAGTAGTCAAACGCCGAGTTGAACCCGTCCCCCAACTGCACCCGCAACACCCGCACGTCCAGCAACGCCATCGACTGCGCCACGTCCAACCGCCCCACCAACATCCGGATGTCCCGCAGGGCCTCCTCGTCCGCCGTCCGCACCACCAACCGGCTCTGCCGCCGCAGCACCGCCACGTGAATCCCAACCCGTCGCCCCATCATCCGCTCCGTCGCCAACGCGTCCACCACGCCCCCCGGTTGAACCCCGCCCGCCAACCCCTGCACCTGCTCCGCACTCAGGTCTGCCCCACCCACCGCCAAGTCCCGCGCCTTCGGCGCCGCAGCAGCAGCACGTCCCCGCCCACCAGACATGCCTGCCCCCATGCCCATGCCCATCCCCATCCCCATCCCACCCCACCCGTTCATCCCTCCCATTCCCATCCCAATCCCCATGCCCCCCACCCCGCCGCGCATCCCACCCCCGCTCCCGCCCTGTCCCGATCCCTGCGCCGCCATCCCCAACCCCGACGCCCGCTGGTCCAGCAGGTCGAACCGCTGCAACCGCTGCTGCAAGTCCATCATCCCGCCATCGTCCGACTCCAGCCCGCTCACGGACACACGGTCGCCAAACACGTCCGAGATCGCATGGGCAATGTCCGTCGCGTTCGGATACAGCAACGTGAACACCTCCGTCCGCTCCTCCCGCATGGATTCCAGGTCCCGCCGGAACTCCGACGCCGCGTACACCCGCACCACGCCGCTCGCCGGATCGCGCCGCATCCACATGCCATGCGACGTGCACAACGTCTCCAGCACCACCCCCGCCGGAAGCCCCGCCAGCCGCGTCGTCACCACGTTGGTCGCCGCCGCCGCGCTGGGCGCCAGGTTCAATCCCGTCTCCAACGCCAACACCCGCGCCACGTCCCCAAACGCCACCCCAGCCACGTCGATCAACGCCAGCCGCCGCTGCATCGGCTCCACGTCCGGCTCCGCCTCCTCCGCCTCGACCTTCATCCGTCCACCGCCCCAGCCCCCGCCTTCCTCCATGGCCCGCCGCAATGCCATGTCCGGACGCGTTGGGTCCCGCAGAGCGTCGGCAGCCCCCGCCGGGACGCATGTCCCAGTGAGCAGCAGCACCGGCAACAACGATCCCGACAAGTGCGTGGCCAGCTCACCCACCCAAGCCGAGGCCCGCTTCAGCCCTGACACCGACGTTCGCGCCGGTGGCAGGCATGCCCTCCATGCGCCGTACGCCGCTCCCCGTGCCGCCACACCCTCCGTTCCCCATGTCGCCTTCATCTCGTTGTTCTCCCGTTGGTTCACCGCGAGGTCCCTGCCGCCGCATACAACGTCAGGAAGAAAGTCACGTACACGAACCCCACGATCCCACCCACCGCCACGATGATCGCAGGCTCCACCAGCGCGCTCAGACGCCGCACCCGCACCGCCAGTTGCCCCTCCAGGTGCCGCGCCACCTCCTCCAGCACCTCCTCCATCCGCCCCGTCGCCTCCCCCACCGCCACCATCCGGTCCAACATCGGAACAAATCCGCCCCGCCCGCCCAACCCGCCCGACAACGTCCCCCCCCCTAACACCCGGTCCCGCGACCGCGCCACCACCCGCGCCAGATGCCGGTTGCCCGCCAAGGACTCCGCCGTCCGCAGCCCATCCAGCACCGTCACGCCCGACCTCAGCAGGATGGACAACGCCCTCGCGAACATCGCGCTCCCCGCCACCCTCAACACCTCGCCCAGCAACGGCACCGAAAGTAGCCATCGATCCACCACCAGCCGCGCCCCTGGAAGCCGCATCGACGACGCCAACCCCACCCCCGCCACCACCAGTCCCGCCAGCCACCACCCCCCGTCCGTTCGCGCCCATGCCGACACCGCAATCAACGCCTCCGTCGTCGGCGGCAGCTTCCTTCCCAGCGCCTTCATCAACCCCTCGAGGCGCGGGATTACCTCGATCACCATGAACACCGCCACCCCCACTGCCGCCACCAACACCAGCAATGGGTACGCCAAGGCCGTCATCACCTGCTGCATCAGCTGCCGACGCCGCTCGATCGCATCCGCCGCTCGCTCCAGCACCGCGTCCAGGTTGCCCGTCTCCTCGCCCACCCGCGCCAACTGCACCGTCAGGTCCCCAAACACCCCCTCCACGCGCAGCGCCTCCGCAAACGTCCCGCCCCCCTCCACCGCCGCCATCACCGATCCCAGCACGACCCGCATCCTCAACCCCTCCGCGTTGTCCCGCGCCGCCTGCAACGCCGCCAGCAAGGTCAAGCCCGACCGCAGCATCACCGCCAACTGACGCAGCCCTCCCTCCACCCCCTCCGTCGAGACGGGCAGCCATGTCGCCGCGGCCCAGCCCCAACCCGGCCGCCCTCGGCCCGCTCCCGCTTCGGATCGCACCTCTCGAATATCCAGGACCAGCCAGCCGCGTTCCCTCAGCACGGCCCCCATTGCCGACGCCGATGCCGCCGTCTCCCGGCCGTCCCGCATCCGCCCGCCGCCATCCCGCGCCTCGTAGATG
>JBJSZF010000341.1:0-2565 GCA_046090125.1 Verrucomicrobiota bacterium | reverse complement strand
AGGCGTTCGCGGCGGCGTTGCGCGACGATGCGACGCGCGAGTGGGGCGCGGCGTGGGACATGGCTCCTGACGCGGCGCGCGAGGCCCGTTGGCGCTCGCGTGCGCTGGAGCTGGTCGAGGCCCGGCACGGGCTGGAGTCGTATCAGGCCGGGCGTTGAGCCCCGGCGTGGTGGCGTCTCACGGCGTACGTTCCACGAGTCGCTTGTACGCGAGGACGCCGTCGGCGATGGCACGCGCGAGGGCGGCGCGGCCGGAGGGGGAGTAGATGGAGGCGGCGTCCTGGGGATGGGTCATGTAGCCCCCCTCGACGAGGACGCCGGGCATCTGGAGCAGGGTGAGCTCCTTGAACCGCGCACGGCGAACGCCCCGGTCGTTGAGGTCCGTGCCGCCGGTGATGGCGCGATGGACATGGTGGGCCAGGAGCACGTTGTCGCGGTCAAAGCGGTTGCCGGGGTGCCAGGATCCGCCGTGGTTGCCGGCGTCGTTGGTGGAGCTGGCTCCGGCCGGCGTGAGGCAATAGGTCTCCACGCCCGCCACGTCGCCCGAGCCGGGGCCATCGAAGGCGTTGAAGTGGAGGCTCACGTAGAGGTCGGCCTTGGCCTTGGCGGCCTTGGCCGGACGGTCCTCGAGGGAGACGAAGGTGTCGGAGGGGCGGATGACGACGACGTTGAGGCCAGCGCGCTCGAGGTTGCGCCGGATCTCGCCGGCCACGAGCAGGGTGTAATGCTTTTCCTGGCGGCGGCCCTCGGTGTTGCCGGGATCCTTGCCGCCGTGGCCGGCGTTGATGGCAACGGTGCGCACGGGCCGGTGGGCGGGGCGATGCGAGGGCCGAAGCAGGGGCAGCAGCGTGGTTTGGATGTCGCGGATGGCCAACTGGAGGCCCTTGGGCGAACGGCGAACGGGCGAGGTCAACCGGTGCTCGACGCCGTCGAAGGTCATCGACTGGCTGTCGGCCTTGAAGGCGAGGGTGAGGGACGGGTTGACCAACAGGAGATCGCCGTTGCGCCGGGGTTCGGAGGCTTGGAAGCCCATTTCACGGCCCCATGCGACGAGGTTGGTGAGGCGGGCGTCGGGTCGGGCCGGGGCCTGGGCGGGGTTCGCGACGCGCCGACCCGCCGCATGAACGACCCATGAGGCCATGAAGAGCAGGATGAGGAACCTCGCCACGGGCGCGGAGGATGGAAGCGCGGGCGCCCCAAGGGCAAGCATGGGGAAGCCCCCCCACGTCGCGTCCCGGTGAGGGCATCCTTGGGATTGCGTCGCGCCGGCGTACCCGGGCAACCTTTGCCGTCGGGGAGGCCGCGAAGGCGCGGCCCCAAGACGCTGCATCGAAACAAAAGCCCCATGCTCCCATGCCCTGGATTGAGACGTGCATCGCGGTGTGCCTGATCCTCGTCTTCCTGAGCCTCGTCTGCTCGGCGATCCAGGAGTTCATCGCCAAGATCTTCCGCAGCCGCGGCCATGACCTGCTGCAGGGTTTGGCCAGCCTCTTGGGTCCGCTCCCGCCTCCGCCTCCGGATCCGGCTCGACCCGCACGGTCGGGGTCGGCCATCCGCGAACGGATCCTTAGCAACCCGCTTTTGACCTCGTTGGCGCGGGGCGGGGACGTGCTGAGGAACCCGCCCTCGGCCATCCAGGGCGGCGTGTTTGCGGACGCCTTGATCCAGGAGGTGTGCCGCGGGTCCGAGGACCTTGTCGTGACGATGGATCAACTGACGGACCAGGTTTGCAACCTCCCGAGCGACGACCCGGCTCGTCCGCTGCTCCTGCAATGGGTGGAGGCCACGCACCGGGACGGCGGGGATCTCCGCGCGTTCCGGGAACGGGTCGTGGCCCACTACGACCGCGTGATGGAACGGGTGGGTGGTTGGTACCGGCGCAAGGTCGCGATGTCGCTTGGCATCATTGCCGTCGCCGTGGCCATCGCGACGAACGCCGACCTCTTCCACATCACGCGGGTGGTGGCGTCCAACGGCGCGTTGCGCGGCGCGCTGAACGAGGCGGCGCACACGGTGGCGAAGGATGCGGCGACGACGAATGGGGTCCCCAGCTTGCCGGCCGTCGAGGCGTCGCTGGCGCAGCTTCCCATGCCGCTGGGTTGGCACCCGCATGGGATGCGTCCGGGCCTGTGCGGACTCTTGGAAAAGGCCGTGGGCATCCTGGTGGCGGCCGCCGCGATGAGCCTGGGCGCGCCGTTCTGGTTTGATGTGCTGCGCCAGTTGCTGAGCCTCGCCCCCAAGCCAGGCGGCATCGCCCGAGGCGGGACGGGTTGATCCGCCCCGGGGCACCCCACGATTCCACGCTTTTGCCGACGCCACGGGCGAGGCAGGATGAAGCTCGGCGCATGGGAAATACCTTCGGTCATTTGTTCCGCATCACCACCTGGGGCGAGAGCCATGGCGGGGGCGTTGGGGTCGTGGTGGACGGTTGCCCGCCCGGCGTGGCGTTGTCGGAGGCCGACATCCAGCCGGACCTCGATCGGCGGCGGCCGGGGCAGTCGAGCATCACCACGCCGCGCAAGGAGACGGACACGGTGCGCATCCTGAGCGGCGTGTTCGAGGGGCG
>JBJSZF010000340.1:0-4091 GCA_046090125.1 Verrucomicrobiota bacterium | reverse complement strand
CGGCCGGCACCTATTCCCTGACCCGCATCAGCCCCATTTCCATCCTCACGAAGGATTAAAGGATCGCCTGTTTGGTGGATTTCAAACGCTAAGACCCTCGTTCCCATGAACCTGTTCCCACATTGCCTGATCCGGCGCGTCGGCGGCGCCGCACGGACCCGAGTGCTTCAACTGGGTTGTGCCCTCGCGATCCTGGGGTTTGCCGCCCCGAAGCGATCCATGGCGCAATCTGCCACGCCCGCTGACCTGATGTCCTACCAAGGGTACTTGGTGGATGCGAACGGCGCGGCCCTGGCCACCTCCAACCCCGTCAACTACACCATCGTGTTCCGCGTGTACGCGGCGTCATCTGGTGGCAGCAGCCTTTGGGCGGAATCCCAGACGGTAACGGTGGACAAGGGGAGCTTTTCGATTGTGTTGGGTGAAGGCGTGCAGGAGGGCAGCGAGCCTCGACCCGCGCTGTCCTCGCTGTTCGCCAGCGCCAGCGCCTCCGACCGCTACATTGGCATCACGGTGAAGGGCCTCACGGGTGGTGATCCCGAGATCATGCCCCGGCTTCGGTTGCTGCCGTCGCCCTATGCCTTCCTTGCGCGTTCCGCCAACGGGTTGGTGGCGGCGGACGGCACGTCGTTGCTGGTGCCGGACGCGGGTCGCCTTCGATTGAGCCAGGCCATCCAGTCCACGGGCGGCAATGCCCGGGGCGCGAGCGCGGTGGACCTCCAAGTGTCGCGCCAGCCGGCGCAGCCCACCCAAGTCGCGAGTGGCCGGGCTAGCACCCTGACCGGCGGCGAGAACAACACCGCCTCGGGTGAGACATCGGTCGTGGCGGGCGGCGTGGGCAACACGGCCTCGGGCCTTGGATCCGTTGCGTTGGGTGGCACGGCCAACACGGCGTCCGGCGGCCATGCGACCACCGTCGGCGGCCGCCAAAACACGGCATCCGCCGAGTTCGCCATGGCCGCCGGCCGCCGCGCCAACGCCATCCATTCCGGGACGTTCGTCTGGGCCGACGGCCAGGACGCCGACTTCGCGTCCACCGCTGCCAACCAGTTTAACATTCGTGCCAGCGGCGGCGTTGGCGTCAACACGACGGCCGAATCCGGGGTGGGCCTGAAGGTGGCCGGAAAGGTCAAGGCCGACACGGTGGATGTCACGACGTTGAACGTGGGAACTCTTACGGCCACGACCTTGTCGGGTTATGGAACCACCCCGCTCGGAGGCATCATCATGTGGTCCGGGGCCGAGTCCGCAGTCCCGGCGGGTTGGGCGCTGTGCAATGGGCAGACCTCCAATGGTCGCGTCACGCCGGACTTGAGGGGCAAGTTCGTGCTGGGTTCGTGGAGCAGCCAACCTGTGGGGAGTGTTGGGGGGGCCTCAACCGTCACCCTGGCTGTGGAACACCTGCCCAGCCACACCCACAGCGTCTCGGCGAGCACCGACACGCAGGGGCTGCACAGGCATCAGGCCTACGCACCAGCCCACAGTGACAACAGTCCGGGATCGCAAGGCTGGCCAGCAGGTGGGCATAATTCTTTCAGGACATCGGACCGCAACCGCAATTACGGCACGGCGTGGGAGGCCATTACCGCGGAGGGCAGCCATTCTCATTCCTTCTCGGTGACCAGCGCGGCGACCGGCAGTGGCTGGGCCTTTTCCATCGTACCCCCCTACTACGCCGTGGCCTTCATCATGCGCGTCCAGTAGGCGGGCAAGCCATTGGGACATCCAAACCAAGAGCGACCATGGAGATGAAACTTGGGCTTCGAGCCCTGGCACTCGGGGTGTGGGCAGGCGTTAGCCTGCTGGCCCAACAGGCCAAGGGACCCGCTGAACTCCGGCAAGACTTGGCGCCTTACAACATCACGAGCCGCCGCGGCGTCCCGATTTCGAGCGTGGCCGGGACCCCGGCGGGGTCGGATGGCCGGGTGCCGGCCGAGGGGGCTCAACTTCCGCCGTTGCCCTCGGTTCCCCCCACGCGATCGCAGTTTCAGTCGGCGATGTTCTTTGGCGGGGCCGTGCGGCCCAAGCCCGCTTTGCTGGACCCGGCGCGGTCGTTCGTGGGCAACGCGGTGCGGCTGGACCTGCCGCGCCTCGGCGGCGCGAGCCCGACGCATATCCTGCTGCGCGCGCAGGTGGGTGCGCCGGTGATTAGCAGAGGGGTTGATTACTTGTTTGGTGCGATGATCCAAGCCCCCTCCACGGACGAATATGGCGTCCTGCTCGCGCCCAACATCCGGAAGGAAGACTATTGGTATCCGGAGCCGTACTCGGCCAACAACCATGCGACGGCGGGCTATTACTGGAGCCCCAATGCGCGATCCGTGTTTGCGACCAAGCAAGGGGTGATTGAGGTAACATGGCGTCGCCGTGCTGGCTCCGCGACCCGCCCGGGGCCCCCGTCTGGAACCAGCATCGGCATCTACTCGGGAGGCGACCCCAACGAGGGGCTCGACCTCCAGGGCATTTTTGCCTACGCCGTCAACTTTGGAAGTGCGTCGGGAGGGCAGGTGGGCGACGCGAATTTCACGGGGGAGAGTGACTGGGCCGGGGTCACCGCCACGGTGGTGACGGGAGCGACGATCACCGCGCAGAACAAGATTGGGACCTGGATTAGCCCGACGTTTGGCAACACGGCGAACGACCTGCGCCTTGCCGAGGTGACGCGGTCGATACGTTGGAGCTCGAACCCGGCCAAGCCCACGGTGGACCTCACGGTGGTGTCGGGGACCCGGTACAAGCTGCAATTGTTGTTTGTCGAGAACCCGGGCAACAAGCGCGGGTTCAACGTGGTGGTCAACGGCCAGGTGGTGGCCGCCAACTTCATCCCGGGCGACTACGTGGCGACGGCCACGACGGACCAAGGCACCAAGGGTATTGGGGTGGTGGTGACCCATGCGTTCGAGGCGTCGGGCACCAACCTGAGGATTGAATTGGATGGAGCGGCCGCAAGCAATCCATTGCTCACGGACCGAAACCCGGTGATCAGCGGCCTCACGCTGGAGCGTTTGGAGTCGGCGGCGGACACGACGGTCCCGGACGCGATCCAGGACGCCGGCATTTGGTATCCCTTGTTCAAGCAACGATTGATCGTGTCCGGCAGCCTGGTGAAGGCCTCCCGCCCCATGTACTGGACGCAGGGGGACTTCCAGAAAACTGGGAAGCCCATTTCGGTTCCGGGCAACCGCATTGGTGACGTCAAGGTGGTGTACAACACCCAGGTGCCCGAAAGGGTGGCGACCGAGTATCAGGGCGGGAGCCTCATTGTCTCCACCAACCCGGTGCCCGAGACACGCACGTTGTGGTATGACCGCACGACGTCGCAAATCCTGGCCTACAACCGCGAGGGGCGCGTCTTTGTCGAGTTGCTCGGGGACGTGAAGCCCGACGGCACGCGCCAGCACCTGGGTTATGAGCTGGTGGACATCCTCCAGCAACCCGTCCCGCAGGACGTCCGGGTGGACCTCGGAGACCGCGTCCGGGCTTTCGCGGACGCGTCCCGGGACGATTCCGGGCTGTATCCCGAGGTGGTGCCTGCCATGGGGGCGCAGTATGTTGAGACGTTGTCGGGCGGGGACCAAAAGCCCGTCCAGCTTTACGCCGCGAGGGAGACTCGGAACCTCAATGACGTGCTGGTGTTTTGGATGGAGCCCGGCGAGCAGGGGCTCCGGTGGCCGCGTGTGCTCGCCCGTTACGACATGCAGTGGCCCACGGAAGCCTCCCGGTACAGCCATTATGTTCGTCCCGTCGTTGCCAGCGAGGAGGAGGCCAAGGAAACGGCGGTTCGGCTGGAGCAAAAGAACATCCCGACGCTCCTGTACCAGGACCCGCTGGACCAAGAGAGAGCGAAGCTGACGCCGGACCTTTACTTTTACACGTACCTTACGGCCCAGCAGCCCGCGCACCGGGCCTTGCTGCGCTACAGCACGGAAAAGGGACTCGCCTTTGAACGGGTGTTCTCGTGGCTGGACGCCAACCTGAAGGCAACGAACTGGGCCGGGACGATCGTGACCAACCTGGTTGCATGGAATCGGACGAACCAGACGTTGGTGTTTGCCGATCCCATGTCCGGGCCGCGCGTGGTGTCGGGCACG
>JBJSZF010000339.1:0-5561 GCA_046090125.1 Verrucomicrobiota bacterium | reverse complement strand
GGCCTTTGAGGTCGAGGCGTTCTTGGATTTCCAACCGCGTCATCTCGCCGTCCAACACTCGGAGCAGGCACTCCACTTCCCGGCTGCCTTGCCCCGTGCCTTGCCCCGTGACTTGCCCCGTGACTTGCCCTGGATCCTGTGGGCTGACTTCCGGTGCTGGTCGCCAGAGGGTCTGGACGAAGCTGGCGCCGTCCTGGTGGAATTCCGGTGCCCGTAAGCCCGCGTCGCGGCAGCGGGCAATCATGTCGAGCGTGCCGGTGCCGGCCTGCTCGATGTAGCCCGCGAGGAACAGCGGTCCGGCCAGCAGCGGATTCCGCGGAATGGATGCATGGGGACGGGTGAGTCGCTCGGGGGTCAGCGAGGCGGGCAGTTCGCCGGGATTCCACACTTCCAGGCGGTCGGTGAACAGCATGACCTGCACGGAGGCGTTGGAGGCGTAGTCGCGGTGGGCCACGGCGTTGACGATGGCTTCGGCCACCGCCTCGCGGGGCAGTTCGTAGGCGACCGGGACGGCATTGGACGCGGCCCGGGTGCCGACCGAACGGGCGACCTTGGACATCACGAAGTCCACTGCTTGGTCCACGAGATCGAACACGGTGCCGCGATACACCTGGTGGGAGGGGATCGGCTTGCACACTTCGGTGCCGTGAAAATGGAGGCACTTCACGGCCGAGGAAACGAGCCATCGCTGCGGGTCCCGGCCAAACAGCAACAGGGCGGCGTGATTGGGCGTCTCCCCGTCGAGCAGGTTCAGGTGCGTCAGGGCGTCGGGCATGGGGGTGCCGGGCGCCAGCGCGTAGCCGCGCGTGTGGCCGGCCCGGGCCAGAAACGCCCCAACCTTGCCTGGCACCAGGTCGGCCAGCGTGGCCCCGGGGCAGGCTGCGGCATCCAACGGCACCGTGCGGAGCATTCCCCGGTGGCCGAGCAGCTCCACCAGGCTGGAGTAAACGGCAGCATTGAGCTCGGCGCCGCCGCTGAAACGCCATCGGATGAGCTGGTCCCCGGCACGGCGCACGAGCGCCCGCATCTTGGGATGGCGGGCGGAGTCATCCGTGCCCCGGACGTAGATGAAGCGGGGCTTACCCGCGGCGGTCGCCCGGTTGAACTCGTGTTCGGTGGGCGAAATCCCGGCCGCGTCCTCACGGCCGTATTCGTTGCTCAACAGGCCGACGTAGAGGGCGCAGCGGTCCACCTCGGCCAGATAGACCTCGTCGGCGCGGCAGTCCGAGGCCGGCAAGTCCTCGAACAGGAACACCTCAAAGAACTTGGCGGAGCAGGGGATCGCCCTGCACGAAGTCCTTCAGGGCTCGGCGCTCGTCGGCCAGGTCCTTCTGGACGGAGCTGATGAAGATGGACGGCTTGGCGACCATGGGCGCGGCGATCAGGTGCCTGGCGACGCCGGTGACCGGATCACGAGCCAAGTGAGTAGCTCGAACTCTGAATTGGCGGCCACCTGTTCTTCCAGCGTGGGCAGGATGAACTGGCGTCCACTCTGCAAACCGGCGGCGAGCTTCTGTTGGAACGTCGCGGTGATCGACGTCACGGCGCTGCGCAGCTGGCCGTCGTCGCCCTTGGGGCCGACGGTGTTGTCGCGGAAGTTGTGGGACTCGTCGATGACGACGAGGTCGTAGTTGCTCCAGTTGAGGGAGGCGAGGTCGATGCCGTTGGAGAGGCCGGGCTCGCGCGAGAGGTCGGTGTGGTGCAGGACGTCGTAGCGGAACCGGTCCTTCTCGAAGGGGTTGAGGGCGCTGTTCTGGCGGTAGATGAGCCAGTTGTCGGCCAGCTTCCTGGGGCAGAGCACGAGGACGCGCTCGTTCTTCAGCTCGAAGTACTTGATGACCGCGAGGGCCTCGAAGGTTTTCCCGAGGCCGACGCTGTCCGCGAGGATGCATCCGCCGTGCTCGCGCAGCTTGTTGATGGCGGCCTTTGCGCCGTCCTTCTGGAAGGAGAACAGGGCCTTCCAGATCGCCGCCTCCAGCAGCGTGGTCCGCTGGAACGCCGCGTCGAGGTCGGTGCCGCTTTCGAGGAACGGCTTGAAGAGGAGGAACAGCGTCTTGAAGTAGATGAACTCGGGGGCTTGGTCGCGATAGACCTGCGACAGGTATTCCAGGACGCGGGCCTTCACGTCCTCCACGCGGGAGCGGTCGTTCCAAAGCTCCTCGAACCAAGTCGCGAGGTCCATGCGGTCGCGGTCGTCGCTTACCACGAGGTTCAACTCCACGTTGTTGTTGGCCTCGGCGAGCCCGAGGCCGCGCGTGGTGAAGTTGGAGCTGCCCACGATGGCGGCGGACAACTCGCCGCGCCGCACGTGGGACATCTTGCCGTGGAGGAATCCCGTGCGCGTGACCGACCGAACCTCGACCCGTTCGCGGATCCAGTCGGCGCAGGCGCGGGCCACGTGCCGCTGGGAGAGGCCCGCAGGAAGCGAAAGGCCATCGTCGGTGAGCACGTAGGCGGCCCCGTCCTTCCTGCCCGGGTCGAGCGTGTGGATGAAAGCGGCCTCCCCAAAGAGGAGACGAACGCGTCCCAAGGATGCCAACTCCGACTTCAACCGGTCATGGGCGTACACGGTGAAGTAGGCGGTGACGAGGTCGAGGTCGGATCCTGGTCTCAGGTGATGACGCAGGAAGTTCCCGACGGTCCCGCGTTGGTGGTTGTCCCGGATGCCGGACGGTGTGCGGACTTCGGGATTCATGGGAGACCGGAGCAACGAATGGGGGTGCTACCCACCCGGTGGGCTGCGCCCAAGCACGACCGATCCAACTGAATAGTTCCGGCCCAGGACAGCCTTGGCGGGCGCTCTACGCGATCCAGCAAGAGGCTCGTCCATCCCATGTTGCCCGTCTTTGGCCCCCCGAGGGATGTCGCTCGTGCAGTTCTGGAGGGAGTGCTCCCTGCCGCGTGGGAACCATGCTTTGACCGAATGGATAAAGACCCCTCGGCGGTTGCTTCACGACAAATCTCGGAATGGCCCCTGCTGGATGACAAGCAGGGCGAAGCCTCGCGCGAGGCGGGGTGCCAAGCGGTGGGCGCGGGGAAGGGAGCGGGGAGCGGGAGGCGGGAGACGGGGCCGGTTCAGCGCGAGTCGGGGAAATCGAACTCGACCTTGGTCTTGCCCTTGAGGACGAGGTGGGCCTTGAAGGGGCGTCCGGAGCGGCTGGTGAAGCCCTCGAGCAGGTCGGTGCGGCCGTCCTTGGCCAGCTTGGCGAGCTGCTCGGGCTCGATGGCGCGCCCGAGGATGGTGCGCCCGACCTTGAAGGCGCAGCGCTTGTCGGCGGCCTGGGTGCGCTCGCACACGTAGTGGTCGCCGCCCACGTAGAGGTTCCCCTTGCACTTGGGGCACTGGCCCAGGGAAGCCTGGCCGGTGAAGTCGTGGACGACGGGCGCGGCGGCGGCCTTGGCGGTGCCCTTGCGTTCCCGCGGCGGGAACTCGAAGCCCACCTTGCCGTCCTTGAGGACGAGGAAGGCCTCGAACTTGCGGTTGGTCTTTCGCGAGACGAAGCCCTTGAGCAGCTCCGTGCGACCCTCGGCCAGCAGGCGCCCCGCCTGGATGCGGTCCACGGGCTGTCCCAGGATGAGGACGCCCGTCCGGAAGTCGCAGCTCTTGCCGGGCCCGACGGACTTCTCGCAGACGTAGTTCACGCCGTTCTCGAACACGCGAGACTGGCACTTGGGGCACGCGCCGACGGGCTCGCGCCCGGTGAAGTCCACGGGCTTTTCCTCGCCCCCCTCGCCGTCGGCTCCGTCGTCCCCGAAGTCGAACTTCGCCTCGTGCTCTGCCGTGAGCTTGATGACGGCGGAGAACGGGCGGCCGAGCTTGGAACGGAACCCGTCCAATGGCCCGATCTGGCGCTCGCGCACCAGCGTCTCCACCTCCGCCGGGTCGAACATCCGGCCGGACATGACCTTCCGGACGGCGAACGTGCACTGGGTGCACTTGAACTCGCGGAACTTCTCGTGGACCTCGCCGCCGCAGCGCGGGCAGGGCGTCGTCAGCTTCCCGAAGTCCCCCGGGATGGTGTCCTTGTCGTACAGCTTCGCCTTCCGGACCATCTCCTCGGTGAAGTGGCGGATGTCGGACATGAACTCGTCCCGGCCGAGCTTGCCCTGTTCCATGCGCTTGAGGCGGAACTCCCACTCGCCGGTGAGGTCGGGGCGCGTGAGCTCGGACACGCCGAGTCCGCCGAGGAGCTGGATGAGGGAGAAGGCCTTGGCGGTGGCGACGAGCTCGCGTCCTTGGCGGAGGAGGTAGCCCTCGGTGAGGAGGCCCTCGATGATGGAGGCCCGCGTGGCGGGGGTGCCGAGGCCGCGCTCGGCCATGGCGTCGCGCAGCTCGTCGTCCTCGATGGCCTTGCCCGCGCCCTCCATGGCGCTGAGCAACGTGGCCTCGGTGAACCGCGCGGGCGGCTTGGTTTGGGTTTCCCGCACGTCGATGGCCCGCGTCTCCACCGTCTCGCCCGCGACGACCGGCGCGAGGTTGGGAGTCTCGTCGTCCGCAGCCGCCTCCTTGCCGTACACCTCCAGCCAGCCCGCCTTCACCAGGACCTTGCCCACGCTCTTGAAGGGCTCGCCCTCCACGCGCGTGATGCGCGTCGTCTCCAGGAACTCCGCTGCGGGATAAAAGATGGCGAGGAAGCGCCGTGTCACCATGTCGAACAGCTTTTGCTCCGCCTCGCTCAGGCCGCGCGGCACCACGCCCGTGGGGATGATGGCGAAGTGGTCGCTGACCTTGGCGTTGTTGAAGACGCGCTTGTTGGGCCGCAGCCAGCCCTCGGAGAGGATGCGCCCCGCGAAGCCGCCGAACGGCAGCCCGGCCGCCTCCGGCTCCGTGAACCCCTGCAACGTCTTGCGCACCGTGGCGAGGTAGTCCTCCGGGAGGTGCCGCGAGTCGGTTCGGGGATAGGTGAGGACCTTGTGCTTCTCGTATAAGGCCTGGGCGATGGAGAGGGTGTTCTTCGCGCTGAACCCAAACCGGCCGTTCGCCTCCCGTTGCAGCGTGGTCAGGTCATACAACAGCGGCGACATCTGCGTGGCCGCCTTGCTTTCCTCCGTCACCACCCCCGGCCTGCCCTCGCACCGCGCCCGGATGCCCTCGGCGCGCTCCCGGTCCCAGATCCGCTCCGCGCGGAGGTCCGCGTCCGCGTCCTTCCCCTCGGGCTTGCGGAACGACTCGTCGAACCACTTGCCCGCGTAGGAGCCGCCGGAGCCCTCGAAGGTTCCCTGCACCTCCCAGTAGGTCCGGGGCACGAAGCGGCGGATGCGGTCCTCGCGCTCCACGACGATCGCCAGCGTCGGCGTCTGCACGCGTCCGACGGTCGTGAGGAAGAAACCGCCGGACCTGCTGTTGAAGGCCGTCATGGCGCGGGTCCCGTTGATTCCCACGAGCCAGTCCGCCTCGGAACGGCATCGCGAGGCGTCCGCGAGGGGGCGCATGTCGGCGTCGGAACGCAGCCGTTCGAACCCATCGCGGATGGCCTGGGGCGTCATGGACTGGAGCCAGAGGCGCTGGACGGGCTGCCTTGCGGCGGTATAGGCGACGATGTTGCGAAAGATGAGCTCGC
>JBJSZF010000338.1:0-1419 GCA_046090125.1 Verrucomicrobiota bacterium | reverse complement strand
TTGAGGGGCGGCCGGGGACGGCCGCGCTCCCGGCGACGCTCCCCGCTCCTCGCCTCCCGCTCCTCGCTCGCCTTTTTTGCCCGGGCCCGCTTCCCTCTCCAACCATGTCCACCCACGAATCGCCGGGCGGCGCGCGGCCCGGCCACGCGTTGCTGATCCGCGACTTGATGCTTCGGGTGCGCACCTGGGCTCCCGGGCGCACGATCCAGTACCGGGACCGGGTGACGTTGACGTACCGGGAATGGCTGGTCCGAACGGCGCGCCTTGGGGCGTGGCTGGGGCGGCTTGGCGTCCGTCCGGGAGACCGAGTGGGCGTGCTCGACTGGGACAGCCATCGGGTGCTGGAGATGTTCTTCGCCGTGCCGTGCGTGGGGGCGACGTTGCACACGGTGAACGTGAAGCTCACGCCGGAGCAGGTGGGCTACACGATCCGCCACGCGCGCGACACGGTGTTGTTCGTGCACGCGGACTTCCTTCCGTTGCTGGCGGGCATCCGGGGATTCCTGGGCATGGTCCGCCACGTGGTGGTGCTCGCGGACGGCCCGTGGGAGGCCCCGGATGGCTTGCCGGTGGCGGGCGAGTACGAGGAGGGGTTGGGGTCGGTCGAGCCGTTGGCGTCCTGGCCGGACCTGGACGAGGACACGACGGCGACGTTGTTCTACACGACGGGGACGACTGGGGATCCGAAGGGCGTGTCGTTCACGCACCGGCAGATCGTGCTGCACACGTTGGCGGCGGCGATGACGCTGGCGGTTCATGAGGAGCCCATGTCCCTTCGGGCGTCGGACGTGTACATGCCGCTGACGCCGATGTTCCACGTGCATGCGTGGGGAGTGCCGTACATCGCCGTGACGGTCGGGCTAACACAGGTGTACCCGGGCCGTTATGAGCCCGCGATGTTGCTCGCCTTGATGGAGCGGCATCGGGTCACGTTCACGCATTGCGTGCCCACGTTGCTCCTCATGCTGCTGCGGCATCCGGCGGCGGGGACGGTGGACTGGCGTCGGCTGAAGGTGGTGATTGGCGGGGCGGCGTTGATGCCGGCCGTGGCGCGCGAGGCGCGGGAGCGCGGCATCTGCATCGTGGGAGGCTACGGCATGTCGGAAACGTGCCCCATCGTGGCGGTGTCGAACCTCCAGCCCGGGCTCGTGGGCCCGGGTGGCCGCGTGGAGGACGAGGTGGACGTGATCACGCGCACGGGCTTTCCGTTGCCGTTGGTGCAGGCGCGGGTCGTGGACGAGGACGGGCGCGAGGTGCCGCCGGGCGGTGAGGGCGTGGGCGAGCTGGTGTTGCGCTGCCCATGGCTGACGTCGGGCTACGTGGACGACCCGGAGGCCTCCGAGAGGCTGTGGAGAGACGGCTGGCTCCACACGGGCGACGGCGCACGCATCGACGCCGACGGCTACATCCGGATCACGG
>JBJSZF010000337.1:0-1165 GCA_046090125.1 Verrucomicrobiota bacterium | reverse complement strand
ACCGCGAACTCCATCTGGATCGTCGGCGGGTCCACGGGGATGTAGGGCAACCCCGGGCGCGCCTCCGAGTCGCACAACGTCTCGCCGATGAACACCTCCTCGAAGCCGGCCAGGCCCACGATGTCGCCGGCGTGCGCCTCCTGCACCTCGATGCGCTTCATGCCCTCGAAGTGGTAGATCATGGTGATCTTGCCCTTCGTGATGCGGCCGTCGCCGTGGCGGCACATGGCGGGCTGGCCCACCACGACCTTGCCCGAGTAAATCTTCCCGAAGGCAATTCGGCCCATGTAGTCGCTGTAGTCCAGGTTGGCCACCAGGAGCTGGAAGCCGTCGCTGGCGTGGGCGCGCGGCGGCGGGATGTGCTTCACCACGGCGTCAAACAACGGCTCCATCGTGCCGCTCACGTGGTCCAGTTCCACCTTGGCGTAGCCCTGCTTCGCCGAGCAGTAGATGAACGGGAAGTCGAGCTGCTCGTCCGTCGCGTTCAACGACATGAACAGCTCGAACACCTGGTCGAGCACCTTCTTCGGGTTCGCGTTGTCGCGGTCGATCTTGTTGATCACCACGATCGGCTTCGCGCCGGCCTCCAACGCCTTGCGCAACACGAAGCGCGTCTGCGCCTGCGGGCCCTCGGCGGCGTCCACCACCAGCAACACGCCGTCGATCATGTTCATGATGCGCTCCACCTCGCCGCCAAAGTCCGCGTGGCCCGGGGTGTCCACGATGTTCACGTGGTAGTTCTTGTACCGGAACGCCGCGTTCTTGGCCCGGATCGTGATGCCCTTCTCCTTCTCCAGGTCCATCGAGTCCATCAACCGCTCCGTCTGGGTCTCGGCTTGGTTGGACCGAAAGGTCCCCGACTGCTTCAAAAGGCAATCCACCAAGGTGGTCTTGCCGTGGTCCACGTGCGCGATGATGGCGATGTTGCGAATGTGCTGCATACTGCTGGTTCCCCCCAATGAGGGCCGAGCATCGTGTTCACCCGCGCCAAAAGGTCAAGGACGCGCGCGGGACGTGTTGGGGTTGCGATATGCGCCAGAATGTTTGTTACCGGCGGGGGGGAGGACGAGGAGGCTGGGGCAATCGTTGCGCCAGAAGTCCTGTTACCATGGCCGGGATGGACACATCTATGGGCTCAGGAACGCGACAGGAGGTGCTGGCAAAG
>JBJSZF010000336.1:0-5223 GCA_046090125.1 Verrucomicrobiota bacterium | reverse complement strand
AATTCCTCGTTGGCCTTCTTGTAGTCATCCACCATGCCGGTCCGGGCCTTTTCGAGGTCATTGGCCCGTTCCTTGAGCTGGGTGTCCGCCTGCTTGGTGCGCCAGTAGCCATCGAACACCTTTTGCAGGTCCACCACGGCCACCTTGGTTTGGGCATGGGCCGACACCGCAAGGGTTGCCGCCACGGCCACCGCCGCCCATCGCTTCATTCCGATTGCATTCATGCGTCTGTTGTCTTGCTGAGAACGTGCTGCGAATACCGCTAGAAATCCCGCGTGTAGCCCACCCCGAACTGGAACCTCCCGGACCCGCTGACACGGGTATCCCGGCTGATGGGAAGGCCATAGTCGAGCCTTAACGGCCCAATGGGCAGGTTCAGCCGGATGCCGAAGCCCCAGTTGTCGTTGTACAACCCCGTCGTCTGCCGGACCCCGTTGGCGTCAATGAAATCCTGCGGCTCGAAGCTGTACGCGTCCGGATAAACCATGCCCACGTCATAGAACACGGCGAACCGCACGCGTTCAATGATGGGAACGCTGTACTCCGCCCCGCCAAACCAGTACGTGCCGCCACCCGAGGGCTCGCCAGAAACCGGATCCTTCGGGCCCACCTGCCGAAACTTGAAGCCCCGTTGCGAGTACAAGCCGCCCAGGTAGAACCGGTCAAACAGCGGCACCCGCGTCCGCCGACCGCGATCTCCGTCCGCGTAGGCCTCCACCACGCCCACACGCCCCGACAACTCCAGGATGTGCCCCTCCAGCGCGTCACGCCACAGGCTCGTCTCGGGGAAAAGCCGCGCGGGCCCCCAGTATTGCGACACCCGTAGGTCCACCCGGTAGTAGTCCGAATCCCCGCCAAACGGGCCGCCCGCCACCTCCGGCACCAGCTCGATACGCTGCCCGCGCGAGGGCAACAGCACCGAGTTGCGCGTGTCATACGCGAGGCTCACGCCCGCCCGCGACACCAGCCGATTGCCCTGCTCCTGCAGCAGCAACGTGTCCGGGTACGTCGCCTTGTACGTGTCGGTGAAGTTGATGCCGATGCTCTCGATGGTGTAGTTGACGCCTCCGATGAGGTTGAAGGGCAACTGGCGGGTCAGGCCCACGCGCGCGCCTGTCTGGCGCTGGTCGTAGTTCGACGAGAGGAAGTTGAGCTGGCGATGGTACAGCTCCGTGCTCAGCGACAGGCGACGGCCCAGGAACCACGGCTCGATGAACGTCGCCACGTAGTCCTGCCGCCGCGTGCCCGCCTGCACCCGAAGGCGCGCCTTCTGGCCACCGCCCGTGAAGGACGGCGGGTTGAACAGGTCGAAGTTGCCCTGGCTGATCTCCGCGTAGCCGACCAACGCGTCAATCGAGCTGAAGCCAGCTCCCACCATGAAGTTGCCCGTGCGCTTCTCCTCCAGCCCAATCACGAGGTTCTTGCCGTTCTCGACGTCCGTGTCCTCGTTGTTGGTGTCCACCTTCTCGAAGTACTGCATCTGCTCCAGGCGCGACTTCGACACCTTCACCCGCACGTTGTCGAACGTCTCGCCCGGCGTGATCGCCAGCTCGCGCCGGATCACCTTGTCCTTCGTCCGCGTGTTGCCCCGGATCTCGATCTTCTCCACGAAGAACTTCGAGCCCTCCTGGAGCTTGTAGTTCAGGTCGAGCGTCCCCTTCTCGACGTTCGGCACCTTCTCCGCGTCCACGCGCGCCTCAATGTACCCGCGCGCCCCGTAGAAGTCCGTGATGGCCTCCACGTCCTTCGACAGGGACTTGGGCGTGAACTTCTCACCCTCCTTCAGTACCAGACCCTTCGTCACCTTCTCGCCCTCGCGGCTTCGCAGGTTGCCGACGATCTCCTCGCGCGAGAACAGCTCGTTCCCCTCGAACTTTACGCCACCCACCTTGTACGGCGTCCCCTCCTCCACCACGAACCGCACCACCATCCGGTTCGTGCGCGCCCGCTCGAACACCACGTCCTTCAGCTCGAAGTCAATGTACCCCTGCTCCGTGTAGAACTCCCTCAGCCGCTCCTTGTCCTCCTCGAACACGTCGTCCTTCAGCTTCCCGGACCCCGTGATCCACGAGAACATCCACCAGCGCCGCGTCTTCACCACCCGCCGCAGCTTGCGCTGCTTCATGTCCTTCACCCCGTCGAAGAACACGTCCGTGATCCGGACCTTCGGAGCCTCCACGACCTCGAACGTCACAATGCCCCGCCCCAGCTCCTCGTTGACGCTCGGCACCGCCCGGACCTCCGTCTTCTGGAGGCCCGCCTTCTGGTACATCTTCAGGATTTCCTGCGAGTCATTGAACAGCTTCAGCTCGTCCAACGGCTCCCCCACCTTCGACGTCAGCTTCTTCCGCAGCCGGCTCGTCCGGTACTTCTTGTTGCCGCTGAACCGGATCTCCGTTAGCACGGGCTTGCCTTGCAGCCGATACGTCAGCGTCACCCCCACCGCGTCCCGCTCCTGCCCCACGCGGATGTTCGAGAAATACCCCGTTCGGTACAGGTTCTGGATGTCCGCGTCGATCGCCTCCTGCGAGAACCCCTCCCCCTCCTTCACCCGGATGTTCGCACGCACCACCGAGTCCGACACCGGCGCCGGCCCCACGTGCACGATCAGGACCTTCTTGACCGGCACGACCGGTTGCTGCGCCGTGGCCGCCCAGTGCAGGCAAGCCGCCAGCACCACGGCCATCCGATATTGTCGAAACAAGGCAAGGTTCATCCAGCGCGTCGTGTAGGACCCGCGCATGAAACCCAAGACCCCTCCCCACCTGCAACCATGGAGTGATCCCAAACGGGGAACGGGGAACGGGAGGCCGGAGGCGGGAGCTGGGCGACGGTGCCGGGTTGAAGGTCCTCCATACGCGCATGTCTTGGCACGACGCAGGCCCGACACCGCCCCCGCCCTCTCCCTCGCGTCACCCGTCCCTCGCTCCCCGCCCCCCCCGCCTTCACCTTCGGTCGCACCACAACTGCCCCCCCAGAACACAACCCGCCCTTGCGCCGTCCACCTCGACCTCCACCCAGTCCCCATGCCGCCTCAACCCACGCACCTCCACCCCTTCCGCCAAAGTCCGCACCGCCCTCGCTTCCGGCACCGGGGCCACCACCAGCGAAGCCTCCCGCACCACCACCACTGCATCCGGCGACCACCGCTCGCCCAAGACGGACGCGAGCCATCCGGCAGCAAGAAAAAGCTGCGCCCCAGCCACCCAACCAAAACCCCGCCCCCGCCGTCCCCGTCGCACCCAACCGGTCGCCAGCCAACCCACCAGCGTCAGGCTCCCCAACAACGCCCCAGCCGCCCACTCCTCCACGCGCGCCCATCCCGTCCATTGCGTCAGCGGATGCACGCCCAAGCCTCCGGTGCGCTGCCGCGCCTGCGCCACGGAGGCCCGCAGGCCACCATCCCTGGGTGCCACGCGCAATCCCTGCCTCCAAGCCCACAATGCCTTCCCCGGCTCCCCAGACGCCGAGTACGCCTGCCCAAGGTTGAACCATGCATCAGGCCCCGCCGAACCCGTCCTCAGTGCCTTCCCTAGCACCGCCGCCGCCTCCGCAGGCCGCCCCACGGCAAACAATTGCTGCGCCTCGTCGTAGGGATCCGCTGCAACCAAGCCCCAGCCCAACAACCCGCCGAACGCCCAGCCCAGAAGGATGCCCTTCATTCTCGCCCACCCGGTCCCGCCGCTCATGGTGCCTCCTCTTCCCGCTTCAAAGCCCCTTCCAGCAAGCCCACCACCCGAAGCGTCTCCGACCGAAAGCCTGCATCGGCCACCCCTTCCTGCGGGGCATAACGAAGCGCGTCCCATTCGGCGAACCAACCCGTGACCGCCTCGCGCGTCGCATCGTCCCAGCCGCGCTCCACCATTGCCTGGAACGTCACCTCCGCCGTCACCGTCCCGGGCCCCCGATCCAACCACCAACCCAGCCAACCTCGCACCGCCTGGCCACACGCCGCCAAGTCTCCCTCTCCAGCCTCCAGGGTCGCACGGGCCTGCTGCATCTCGCGCCGCCACCTATCCCGAGCCGGGGGTGCCGGGCGCGACTTCCAGCGCCGAAGACACGCTCGCCCCCCTGCCACGCTCGCCCATGCCAGCCAGGGGGCCAACGCCGCGCCGCCAATCCAAGGGGAAACACCCCATCGCTGCCCACCCGTCCTGCGAACCCCCGGCCCCGAGCGCCAAGCCGTCGCCGGCGATTCACCGCCCGCCACCCGGTTGGTTGCGCCAACCGGCGCGGTTGCCCCGGGCGAGGAGCCCTCGGTCACGCCGCTGGCCCCCGCCAAGACCTCCAGCACCACGTCCCCGGCGCTCGCCGTCCGATACTCCCGACCCACGGGATCAAACGAAACCAGCGACGGGACGGGCAGCCGGACCTTTCCCGCCCGCTCGGGCACCACCACGTATTCGAGCGTCCGCGTCCCCGACAATCCGAGCGGATCCGCCGCCGCAAACCCATTCGTGCCCGGGTACACCCGCAACGAGGCGGTCTCCGTCCAGGGTGGCAGTTCCATGCGCTCGATCCCGCCCTGGCCTTGCACGGTGACCCGCACCGTCACCGGGTCGCCCACGTTGACGCGGGCGGGATTCACGGCGGCCGAAAGCTGGAACTGCCCCACCACGCCGGCATACCCCGTCGGCCGGCCTGCGGCCGGCGGATGGGTGACCTTCAACGCCTTCCCCTCGCCCTTGACCGTCATCCGGCGGGCGTTGCGTGGCTGGCCAAAGAAGTCGTCGAAGATGTCGCCTTGGCGCCCGCGCACCGCCGTCAGCAACGTGAGGTCCACCTCCGCCGGTCCCAGCCGGATCTCGCCCGCCTTGCTGGCCGTCACCGCAAACCGCCAGCTCACGACGCTCCATTGCTCGTTGCCACGCATGGTCGTCGCCTGCCGGGGTTCCGCTGCACGGCCCATCACGAACCCGTCGAGATCCAGCCTCGGCGGCGTCACGTCCTTCACCGCCTGGAAGTACAACTGCACCTCCACGGGGAACGTCTCGCCCACGAACGCCGAGTCGCGGTCCACCACCACCTTCAGCCAAACGGGTTCGGCATGGCTCTCCGAAGGCACCACGCGCACCCGCATCGGTTGCGTGGTCAACGTTTGGTTGCCCACCTGGACGTTGAAGGAAGGGATGACCACGTCGTTGGTGCCCTCCGGCGTTGCGAGGAACCGATGCGCCACCTGCATCGTGGTCTGGCCGTTGATGCTCTGCATCTGGCTGACTG
>JBJSZF010000335.1:0-3916 GCA_046090125.1 Verrucomicrobiota bacterium | reverse complement strand
GAACCCGCAACCCCAACCCATCTGGGACGCCCTCGAAGTTCAGACGGCCGCCGACGTTTCGGACGCCGTCGTAGGTGTCGTTGGTGATGAGCACGTTGCCATCGAGGTCCAGATGGTCGGTGAGCGCCGCGAGATGGGAGGCGGCGGTGATGAGGACGGAGGACTCGATCATGCAGCCGAGCATGGTTTGGAGGCCCTGGGCGCGGGCGGCCACGAGGGCCTCCTTGCCGCGGGTGACGCCGCCGGTCTTGACGAGCTTCACGTTGACGCCGTGGACGCACTCGGCGCAGCGCGTGGCGTCGGCGGCGCCTTGGTACAGCTCGTCGCCCATCAACGGCAGCGGAGAGCGTTGCTTGAGCCACGCCCAGTCGGCGGTGGGAAGGCCGGGCGGCATGGGTTGCTCGACGAACTCAATGCCCCCGCGCGACGCGAGCCACTCGATCTTGAGGAGGGCCTCCTCCTTGCTGTTCCACGCGGCGTTGGCATCGACGCGCAGCGGGCGGCCGCCGGCGGCGTGTTGGACGGCGGCGAGGTTCTCGGCGTCCAAGGGGCTGCCGAGCTTCATCTTGAGGAGGGCTTGGTCGGCCGCTTCCACTGCCTTCGCGGCCATGGCCTCCGGAGTGTCGATGCCAATGGTGAAGGATGAAACGTGGCGGCCCTCCGCGAACGGACCAAGGCCGAGGAACTCGCACAGGGGCTGCCGCGCGGCCCGCGAGGCACCGTCCAGCAGGGCGATGTCGAGGGCGCACTTGGCCGGGAAGTTGCCGGGCGCGACGGACTCGACGTACGCGAGGCTGGCAGCGGGGTCGTCGAAGGAAAGCCGGGCCGGGTCCACGAGCGAAAGGAAGGCGGACACGGTCTCGTGGGACTCGGGGTACTGGCTGGAGGGCGAGGCCTCGCCGAGGCCGGAGCGGCCGTGGGAGTCGCGCAGTTGGACGACGACGACGGGGTACACGCTCTTGCCGCCGCCACGGCCGATGTCGGTGGCGATGGCCCAGGAATGCCGGAGGGCAAGGTCGATGCGTTGGTAGTGGAGTTCCATGCGTGCCGCCGGGAGGAGCGTTGGAGCGGGCCGGGGGATGGGCGGTGGGAGGTGCGGGAACCCGCCCTAGAACTGGTCGTTCATCCCGAAGACGTTGTCCTTGTTGTTGCGGAGGTCCCGGTAGTTCCAGGTTTCCACGTGGCCATCGACGAAGGTGATGTTGGCCTTGGCGTTGTGGCGGCAGGCGGGCTGTTTCTGGGGCTGCCACAGGGTCCAGCCGGCGTTCTTGTCCGGGGGGAAGGTGACGATCTCGGTGGTGTAGCCGCTCTCGGGGGCCTTGGCGGGATTGCGTGGCACGCCGGTGTCGCCGATGAGCCAGAGCTGGCTGGTACGGCGGATGTCGTTGAGCGAGCGGCTGCCGAGGCGCTGGGTGCCGTTGACGAAGGCGTAGCGGATGATGGTGCTTTCGACCGGGCCGTAGCCCTCCCATGCGGCCCCGAAGATCGTTTGGACGTCCTTGGGCTTCACGGCGGGGCAACGCCAGACGTTGTTGCTGACCGTGTTGGCGGTGAGGTAGCGGCCGGAGGAAAGGGTTTGGAACCACCACTTGCCGCCGGGCTCGGGCGAGTCGGTGCCCCAGGACTTGGTGTAGAGCTCGGGCAGCCGTTGGTTGTTGTCCTCCGCGTACAGGAGGAAGGCGAGGCCGAGCTGGCGTGAGTTGCTCACGCACTTCATGCCCTGCGCCTTCAGCTTCGCGCGGCCCAAGGCCGGCAACAGCATCCCCGCGAGGATGGCGATGATGGCGATCACCACCAGCAGCTCGATCAACGTGAAGCCCGCGCGCCCCGTTCCAACCGTTCGCATGGCCGCACCCTATCGCCGGTCGGAAATGGGTCAACGCCGCCGCCGACGCGCCGCCGGCTCGAAGCGGACCCTCCCCGAGGCGGGGCGTTCGTCGTGCGTCCTCGCCGTCGCGCCGCGTCGGAGTTCCTCGATGGAAGACTTGAATCAGTCCCGCGTTCCGGTTGTCCTTTCCCCATGTTTGAACGCATCCCCCGCAGTGTCGTCGCCGCAGCGCTTGCCGGCATCGTCTCGTGGCCTGCCTTGGCCGTTCCCTCATGGATTTGGTCGGACGCGCCCGGCAGCAAGGCCGCCGCGAACTTCCGTCGGTCCTTCGAGGTGGGCGGGCCGCTGCGCGACGCGACGTTGGTCCTGACGTGTGACAACGGCGCGCGCGTGTTGCTGGACGGGCAGCAGGTGTTGGTGAACGCGGACTGGAGCGAGCCGTCGAAGGCCAGCCTGACGGCGAAGCTGAAGCCGGGCGCGCACGTGCTCCTCGTGGAGGCCCGCAACGAGGGCGACATTGCCGGGTTGGTGGCGCGCCTGGTGATGAAGGGCGAGGACGGCAAGGAGACGGTCCTGGAAACGGACGGCTCGTGGGAGGCGTCCTTGCCGGGCAAGAATGACTGGAAGCCGGCGAAGGTCCTTGCGAAGTACGGCGACCAGCCCTGGGGCGACGCCCTCGCCGGGGCCGGGAAGTCCGCGCCTGCCGCGGCTGCGGCGGTGACCGCGACGGATGCGATCCAGGTGAGGCCCGGATTCAAGGTGGACCTCATCCACACCGTGCCCAAGGCGGTGGAAGGCTCGTGGGTGAGCATGACGGTGGATCCCAAGGGCCGCCTCATTGCGTGTGACCAAGGCGGCGGGCTGCATCGCCTGACGCTGCCGGGCGCGGGGGGCGAGGCCAAGGTGGAGAAGCTCGGCAACAAGGTGGGCGGCGCGCATGGCCTCCTTCATGCGTTCGGCAACCTGTACGTCATGGTGAACGAGCAGGGCGGCCGCCAAGGCCTGTGGCGCCTGCGGGACACCAACAACGACGACCAATACGACGAGGAACAGCTCCTCCGCCGCATCGAGGGCGGCGGCGAGCATGGCCCCCATGCCATCGTCCTCTCCCCGGACGGCAAGTCGCTGTACCTGGCCATCGGCAACCATACCAAGCTCCCGCAAAACATGGAGCTGTCGCGCGCCGCCAAGGCCTGGGACGAGGACCAAGTGGTCACGCGTCTCTGGGACGCCAATGGGCACGCCCGCGGCATCCTCGCGCCGGGCGGCTACATCTGCCGCACGGATCCCGACGGCAAGACCTTCGAGCTGGTCAGCTACGGCTATCGCAACGAGTACGACGTCGCGTTCAACAGCCTGGGCGACCTGTTCACCTATGACTCCGTCATGGAGTGGGACGCCGGCACGCCGTGGTACCGGCCGACGCGGATTTGCATGGCCCCGAGCGGCTCCGACCTCGGCTGGCGTTCCGGTGCGGGCAAGTGGCCCACGTATTATCCCGACAGCCTCCCGGCCTTGGTGGACATTGGACCGGGGAGTCCCACGGGCGTTGTTTCGGGCCAAGGGTCCAAGTTCCCGGCCAAGTACCAGCACGCGATCTTCGCCAACGACTGGACCTACGGCACCATGTACGCCATCCACCTCAAGCCCGACGGCGGCGCGTACAAGGCCGAGAAGGAGGAGTTCCTGAGCGGGCGGCCGCTTCCGTTGACGGACATGCTGATTCATCCGGGCGACGGCGCGATGTACTTCGCCATCGGCGGCCGGGGCACGCAGTCGGCCGTGTATCGCGTGACGTACACGGGCAAGGAGAGCACGGCTCCCGCGCCCGGCCCGCGTCCGACGGCGGCGCAGCAGTTGCGCAAGAGCCTGGAGAAGCTGCACGACGAGGGCACGACCACGGTCGCGCTGGATGCCGCATGGCCGCACCTGAGCCATCCGGACCGCTGGGTCCGCTACGCCGCGCGCGTGGCCGTCGAGCGCCAGCCGGCGTCGGTGTGGGCCGGTCGCCTGTGGGCGGACAAGCGGCAGGTGGCCGTGATCGAGGGTTGCCTGGCCTTGGCCCGCGTCGGCGGCGCGGAGCACCGC
>JBJSZF010000334.1:0-2657 GCA_046090125.1 Verrucomicrobiota bacterium | reverse complement strand
GAAGATTGCCGGCCCGGGGAATGGCGTCTTGCTGCTGCGGGCCGGACCCGTGTTCGCGCTGCCCGGAGCAGCCGAGGGAAAGCAGTACCTTGTGTTGAATCCTGGTGGCAACCCCCCCGGTGTTTCCGTGCAGCAGACATTCGATACGCGCCCGGGTGCCACCTATGAGGTTGCCTTCCAGATTGGGCGCACCGGGAATGAAACGTTCACGGCGAAGCTCGCCGCCGAAGTCACAAGTCCTTCGGGGGCCGTGCTGGGAAGCCTGGTCGCCGTGGCACCTCCCACCGCCGATAGCTGGGGGCCTGTCCAACAATTCTATTTCGTAGCCAACACCAACTCGGTGATCCTGACGCTCTCGGATGCAAGCCTTCCACAGGACATTTTGGTGACCGATTTGATTTTGGACAACGTCCGCGTGACGGAGGTCGCGGCACGCGCGCCATTTCAAAAGAGGAGCGACCACGTGCTGGAGCAGGTTGCCCTGCTTGAAAATGGGAACTGGCTCGGGACGGGCTACGCCGGCGTTTACCTCAGCGCGGATCAGGGCGTCACCTGGACCAAGACGGCGTTCCCATCCCAAGGACGGCCCGGGCTTGGGATTGCCACGCGATCCGTCGTCGGCGGCGGCCTGACCTTCGTCGGGGCAATCGATGACGGCATCTGGCTCAGCCGCGACCATGGCACCAACTGGACCTTCACCGGCCCCGTCGCCAGCAGCTTCGGAACGGGGATTGGTCGGATGGCCTACAATGGAACCGATTACGTCGCGGGCTACGGCGGATGGCCACGCGGGCTGTATCGATGGAACGGGACGGGATGGGACAACACGCTCGCAGGAACCGATGGGCTGTCCGTGCTGGCAGCAGGAAATGGAAGGTTTCTGGCCGGAATGTTGGGTGGCGGCGTTGTGTCCTCGGACGATGGGGGCAGGACATGGCGCAACCGGCATCCGGAGTTCCAACTCCTTGTCCGAACGGCCAACGCGGTCTTGGGTGTTGGCACACCGTCCGGCGTCGTGCGTCGCTCGGACGACAACGGGGACACGTGGCGGGAGGAAGGCTCTGCCGTCCCGGCGGCCTCCATGGGCTATGTGGATCAACCTGCCGTGTACGGCGGAGCGCTTTATGTCCCGGTGCATGGCAGTGGCATTTGGCTGCGCCGGCCCGACCTCACCTGGACCCGTGTCCTAACCAACTCCGGGTTTTGCTCGGTCCATGTCGTCGGGCCATCGCTGGTCGTCGCATCCAAGGAGGGCGTGTTCCAACTGAAGGATGAGTCCGCCTTCGCCCGCATCCTCGCCCAACCCCAATCCCTCACCGCCAACCTCGGCGACACCGCCACGTTTGCCGTCGTCGCCACCAACGCGACCACATTCCAATGGTTCAAGGATGGCACCCCCTTGCCAGGCGCGACAAATGCCACCCTCACCCTTGCCAACGTCCAACCGCCACGGATTGGGGATTACCAATTCGTGGCGGGCAACGGTTTCGGCTCCGTCACGAGCAGCATGGCGAGCCTGACCATCCCGGGTGTCAACGCGGCCGCATGGCGCGGTTTGGTGGCCTACTACCCCATGGATGGAACGATCCAAGATGCGTCTCCCAACAACGGCTCAGGCTCTATGAGCCGAGGGGAATACGGCCTGGATCGCTTTGGCAAGGCGACGGCATCCCTGCTCCTGAAGACGAACAACGATGTCGTCCTGAACATCGCGCAAGGAATCCTGCCGACCGGATCCGCCGACCGAACCTTCTCGATGTGGATCAAGCCGGATCCCTCGAAGATCTACTCACAGGAGTACTTCCAAGTCCTGATTTATGGCAATGATAGCCTGCCAGGGGGTGCTCTGACGATGTTCATCCAAAACAACACCTTCAACCTGAACCCCTTTCCGCTCCCCGGGGATCATCGCATCTTGGCCCAGCGGTCGTCCCGGCTCTGGTACGGAGGCTGGCATCACCTGAAATGGGTGCTGCGCGCTGCGGAACGAAGGGCGGAATGCTATTTGGATGGCGTCCAAGTCCCCGATGGATCCTTTGGGTTCCCGGGTAGCCATGTGATTAACACGATCCACACACCGGTTAGAATTGGCTCGTGGCACCCCGAAGCACCCTCCACGCAGCAATTCTATGGTGGTATCGACGATGTGAGGATTTACTCGAGGGCGCTCTCGCGCGCCGACGTGGTGGCCTTGTACCACAGCGAGCTTTCTCCGATTCCAACCATCGGCCGACAACCGCAGCCCGTGATGACAGACTTGGGAAGCACCGTGAGCATGTCCACCAGCGCGACCAACGCCATGTCCTTCCAATGGCTCAAGGATGGCACCCCCTTGCCAGGCGCAACGAATGCCACCCTGATCCTCACCAACGTTCAGCCGTCAAGGATTGGGGATTACCAAGTTGTGGCAGGGAACGGTTTCGGCTCCGTCACGAGCACCGTGGCGACGCTTTCGATCAACGGGGTCAACCCGGGGATCTGGAAGGGGTTGGTGGGGTATTATCCGCTTGATGGTAATCCGCAGGATGCATCAGCCAATGGGAACGATCTCACCTCACGCGGTGCCCCATCCTATTCATCGGTGGATCGGTTTGGTCGGATTGGTGCATCCGTCGGTCTGAATGGCTCGGGCGACTACTTCATCTTGGACAGGCCGA
>JBJSZF010000333.1:0-4852 GCA_046090125.1 Verrucomicrobiota bacterium | reverse complement strand
TGCCGGAGACGACGACGGACTGGGAGCCGAGATCGACGGAGACGGAGGCGGTGGTGGCGTTGGCTCCATTGGGGGCGCGGCGGGAGAGGGCCTGGGTGAGGATGGAGGCGACGTTGGTGACCTCGGTGGCGCGGGGCTTGAAGATGCGGGTGAGCTGGACGGAGGCGGTGCGATTGGGGAGCTGGGCGTTGGCGCCGGCGGAGGCTCCGAGGCCGCCGGAGACGGCGGTCTTGTCGATGCGGGCGACGAGGGTCTCGATTTGGTCGAGCTGGCCTGGGAGGGGGGCGGCGACGATGAGGCGGTTTTGGGCGGTGTCGGCGATGACGCGAGCCTTGGTGGAGGCGGAGGTGGCGGGCTCGTTGGGGGCGGCGACGCCTGGGATGGCCTGGCTGATGATGTTGGCGAGTTCCTCGGGCTTGACGGTGGTGGGGTGGTAGATGCGGACGTCGCCGCCGGCGCCGTCCTTTTGCTCGAAGCGATTGATGAGTTGCTCGGCGAGGGAGAGGCGTTCCTCGGGGCCGAAGAGGACGAGGGTGCGAGAGGCCTCGTCATAGACGGAGGTGAGGTAGTCGTTGGGGTCTGGGGGGAGGACTTCGAGGACCTTGGAGGTGGGGTTGTAGGAGGTGCGCTTGGGGGCGGTGGCGAGGCCGAAGGTGCGGTTGAGGAGGTCGGAGATGATGGAGCCGGAGGCGTTGAGGAGGGTGAAGGTGCGCATCTGGCGCTCGGCGGGGGCGGAGGCGTCGAGGGTGGCGAGGAGGGCGCGGACGCGTTGGATGTTGGAGAGGCGGTCGGTGATGACGATGCGGCGGCTGCGGCCGAGAGGGGCGACGGAGCCGGCGTTGGAGAGCATGGGGGTGACGGACTCGGAGACCTCGCGCGGGTCGAGGCCCTGGAGGTCGAGGACGACGGAGACGACGTCACCGGGGCGGACGTCGGGGGCGGGCTCGGAGCCGCGGAGGATAGGGATGGGAAGGGAGCGGATGTCCTTGAAGGGGACGAGGCGGAGCTGTTGGCCGGCGTCGAGGAGCATGACGCCCTTCATGGAGAGGATGAGGTTAAGGGTCTCGAGGGCCTCCGGGAACGAGTAGGGGTTGGGGTCGTTGTAGGAGAGGGTGCCGACGACGTTGGTGTCGGCGAGGAGGGGTTTGCCGGCCATTTGGGCGAAGCGTTCGAGGACGTCGGCGTAGGGGATGCCCTCGAACTGGAAGCGGATGTTGCGAGCGGGGGCGTTGGTGTTGGGGGTGTTGGTCTTGACCTGGGCGGAGACGACGATTTCGCGGGGTGCGGCCAGGGGTGCGGGCGTGGCGGCAGGGGTGGATGTGGGCGGCGGCGCGGCGGGCTTGGCGGGGGCCGGGGCTTGGGCGTGCGCGAGCGGCGCGAGGGCGAGGGCGAGGGCGAGGCTGAAGCGGGCGGCAACGGTGCCGACGGAAGCGATGGCGTTCATGCGGGAAAGGGAAGGGATGGAGAAAGGGAGGGAGGGGCTCATGGCGTGCGCGCGAGGGAGTCCGGGATTTCGGAGGGGACGAGCTTGCGTTTGTCGGCGAGGGACTGGCCGCGTTCGATGGCCCAGAAGTCGGAGCCGATGCGTAGGATGACGCGGCTGTGGGAGAGGAGGGATGGGTTGCTTGGGGCGGGGAGGGGGCGGTAGTCGATGAGGACGATGGTGCCGCCGGCCAGCTCGTCTCCGGGCTTGAAGCGGGTGGTGCGCTGGGCGTTGAGGTCGCGGACGTGGACCTCGGGTTGGCCGTCCCATTCGGAGAGGGAGACGACGCGGAGGGCCTCGGGTCCGGGGACGCGGCCCTTGGGGGAATTGGGGGTGGCGACGGCTCCGGGGGCGCCGGCGCCGGCGGCGGGTGGGGGCGGGGGGCGCTGGATGTAGGGGCGGAGGAGGTCGCGGGCGACGATGGGGTTGAGGAGGTGGCGCTCGGGGGAGTCGAGAGAAAGCTTGCCGGCGAGGTTGGTGCGGGTGACGTCGGGGGAGGGATCGAGGACGAGGGTAAGGAAGCGGAAGCGGACGCGGACGTTGCCGGGGCGGTCGCCGGTGGAGAGGGAGAGGCCCTCGACGCGGTGGAGCCAAGGGGACTCGTTGAGGAGGAAGAGGAGGTTGACGACGTTGGAGAGGGAGCCGTCGCCTTGGACGGCCCAACCGATTTCGGAGGCTCCGCGGAGCTTGCGAGGGCCGACGGGGATGCGGGTGAAGTCGCCCTCGTCGAGGCGGGCGTCGAGGAGGGTGCGGGTGAGGGTTTCACCGGACTTGGCGGCGGCCTCGTCGATGGAGTCACCGAAGGCGCGGAGGGCGAGGGCGCGGAGCTTGTCCTCGGCGGCGAAGAAGGCGCGGCGTTCGCCGTGGATCTTGGCGGTGGCCTCGCGGGTGGTGGCGGTTTGCTTGCGGAGGTCGTTGACGGGGCGGAGGAGGACGGAGCGGACGACGAGGACGCCGCCAATGAGTACGAGGATGCCGCCGATGGCGGAGGCGAGGATTTTCTCGGAGCGTTTCAACCTTGGCCTCCCTTCTTGGCGACGGCGGGGTCGAGGGAGGCGTCATCGGAGGGCCGGGGCGGGGTCTTGAGGGATGGGAGGTCGATCCTGAGCTTTTTGGGGAGGACGAACTCGACGGTGGAGGCGAAGTCGTAGCCGAAGCGGTCGGAGCCCGGGGTGATGGCGACGGGGCGGACGTCGTAGCCGGCGGCGCGGAGTTTTTGGTCGAGGCGCGCGATGATTTCGCCGGAGCGGGCCTGGATGCCGATGCGGATGGAGCCTTGGCCGGTGACGGTGAAGGACTTGAGGTAGATGTCCTCGGCGGGAGGGAGAATGGCGGAGAGATGGGCGTAGAGGTCGGTCCAGTCACGGTCGCCGGCGAGCCATTCCTCGACGGTGGCGGCCTGCTGGAGGGTCTTGCGGTAGAAGGGGGACTTCTTCTTGGCGTCGTTGAGTTCGGCGCGGGCGGCGTCGAGGACGGCGGTTTCGCGACGGACGAGGGTGGTTCGGATGACGAGGAGGGCGACGAAGACGGCGGCGACGGCGGCGACGGCGGCGAGGGTCTTGAGGCGGCGGAGGTCGCGCTGGATGGGGGGACGCTTGGGATTGAGGAAGTCGAAGGCGAGGCCGGAATCGTCGGCGAGGCCGAGGGCGAGGCCGAGGGCGGCGAGGGCTCCGGGGGCCTCGGCGCGGGATTCCGGGGGCAGGTTGAGGGCGGAGGCGGGGTCGAGGTGGGTGGCGGGGAGCCCGAGGCGTTCGGCGAGGGCCTTGGCAAGGTCGGGTTCGAGGCCTGTGGCTCCCGCGACGACGAGCTTGGTGACGGCGGTGTCGGGCTCGATGCCGGAGAAGGCGTGGAGGGAACGGACGGTTTCGCGGACGGCGAAGGAGACGAGGGAGAGGGGCTCGGGCTTGGGAGCGAGGACGGAGGGGTCGGCGAGGTCGGCGGGCGGGGAGGCGTCCTGGTGTGCGGGGGTGAAGTTGGTGGCGCGGGAGAAGAGGAGGGCCTCGTGGGAGAGGATCTCGAGGGTGGTTTCGTCGGGGCGAAGGGAGACGAGGGCGAAGGCGGCGTCGGCGTCGGCGACGTGGCAGGCGTCGATGGTGCGCGCGTGGGCGTGGGGGAGGAAGCCGAGGGCGGCGAGCTTGAGGCCGGCGTTTTCCGCGAGGGTGCGGTGGAACTCGACGGTGTCGCGCTTGACGGCGGCGACGAGGACCTCGACGCGGGATTCCGGGGTGTCGGGCGTGGGCGTGGCCGGGGTTGGGGACTGGCCGGGCGGCGCGGAGGGGCGGGAAGGGAGTTGGACAGTACGACGGACTTGGAAGTCGATGACGGCGTCGGCGGCGGGGAACGGGAGGTCGCGTGCGGCCTGGAAGAGGACGATGCCGGCGAGTTGGCCGGGGTTGCTGGCCGGGGGGAGGAGGAGGGTGCGGAGGACGACCTGGGCGCGCGGGATGCCGAGGACGACGGTGGCGGGCTTGATGCGGAGCTTGGCGAGGGCGCGTCCGACGGCGGTGCCGAGGGTGACGGGGTCGGCGCGGTTGGCGTCGGGCGGGAAGTCGAGCGCGGTGGAGGCGAGGCGGTCGATGGAGGGGTTGGGGGAGCGCGGGGTGACCTGGCAGACGCGGAGGGTGGCTCCGTCGATGTCGAGGGCGGTGACGACGGCGGGCGTGCGCGTGCGGGCCTGCCGTTGGAAGGGCAGGCGAAGGACGCGCGGGCCGGGCGATGTCGGTGCTTCAGCCATGACGGGGTTCAGGGCGGCGGGGCGGCGCAGGGACGGCGCGGGTGGGCGCCGAGGCCTGGGGCGCCGCCGATTCGGATTCGTTCACGAGGAGCTTGAAGTCGATGGGGAAGCCATGGCGAGAGACATCGCGCAGGCGGGTGATTTTTGGGGTGTTGCCGGAGGCGTCAATGTGGAGCTCGAAGACGCGGAACTGGCCGGACGGGAGGGCGTAGGCGGCGACGCGGCACTGGAAGTGATAGGAGCGGGCGGTGAGGTGCGGGGCGATGGCCTTGAAGACGTCGGGTTGAACGGTGCCCTCCTGGACGAGCCACGCGAGGGTGCGGCGGCGGTCTGGGGCGATGGCGGTGCGGGTGGAGACGATGGACTCGGCGAGGGGGAGGTCGATGCCGGGAACTTGGGAGAGGGCGACGGCGGAGGCGGTGTTGACGTTGACGAGGGAGGGTTGGGATCCGACGGGCCGTGACGTGAAGAGGTCGAGGACGAGGGCGAGGTTTTCCGCGTTGATGCCGGAGGGGACGGTGACGTCGGAGCCTTGGGCGTCCTTGACGGTGAGGGATGCGTCGAGGACGGCGGCGGGGTGGGAGAGGAGGGTGCGCGATGCGCGCAGGGCGGCGACGTAGTTGGTGAAGCCTTCG
>JBJSZF010000332.1:0-17844 GCA_046090125.1 Verrucomicrobiota bacterium | reverse complement strand
TCACCGCTCACCGCTCGCCGCTCGCCGCTCGGCTCATATTCCACCAGCGGCTCCACCCCGGAGCCCACGGAACGCAACCCCGCGAGGCCCTGCGCCATGCCATCCGCCTCCAGTTGCACGAGGAGGTTGCCCAGCACCGTGGCCTCGGCCGGACCGGCCACGACGCGTCGCCCGGAGGCGTCGGCGGTCAGTTGGTTCAACAACGCGTTCCGCGAGCCGCCCCCCACGATGTGGACGGTGTGGATGGGCTCGCCGGACACCTGCTCCAGCAACGTCAACGTCCGCGCATATTTCACCGCCAGGCTTTCGAGGCAGCACCGCACCACTTGGCCCACCGTGTCCGGCATCGGTTGCCCCGCGCGACGACACGCCTCGCGAACGGCCTCCACCATGTCGTCGGGCATCAGGAACGCCGGGTCGTCCGGGTCCACCACGCTGCGCCATGGCGCGGCGGCGGCCGCCTCGGCAACCAATGCATCGTAGGACGGCAACGCGCCGCCGCGTCCCATCGCCGCGCGGACCCGTTGGACGAGCCAAAGGCCCATCACGTTCTTGAGCACGCGCCATGTCCCGGCGTGCCCGCCCTCGTTGGTGAGGTTCGCCGCCAGGGCATCGTCGCCCAGCAACGGCTCGCCCGTCTCAATCCCCACCAAGGACCATGTCCCGGAGCTGATGTAGGCCCAGCCCGGCCTGCCGGTGGACGGCGTCGGCACGCCCACGACGGCCGACCCGGTGTCATGCGTGGCGGGCAACACGACGGGGACGGGGCCCAGCCCGGAATCGGACGCCACGTCCGGCTGCAACGGCCCGAGCCGCGTGCCGGGAAGGCTCAACGGAGGCAAGGCGTGCGTCGGCAATCCCAGGTCGCCCAGCAAGCCCCGCGCCCAGTCGCGTCGGCGCGGATCAAGGAACTGCGTCGTGGTGGCGTTGGTGAACTCGCACGAGCGCTCGCCGCTGAGCCGGGCGTTGAGCCAGTCCGGCACCATCAACAGGGCGTCCGCCCGTTCCAGCGCGCCGGGATGATCGCGCGCGTGCGCCATCCATTGGCACAGCGTGTTGATCTCCATGAACTGCACGCCCGTCGCCGTGAAGACCCGCTGGCGGCCCAGGCGTCGTTCCAGCTCCGCCACCATCCCCCGCGTGCGCGGGTCCCGGTAGCAATACGCCGGCTCCAGCATCGCGCCGTCGCGCCCCGTCAACACGTAGTCCAACGCCCAAGTGTCCACCCCGACCGACGCAACGGGCCCCATCCGCGACGCGCGCCGCAACCCGTCGCGCACGCCCTCCCAAAGCCGGGGAAGATCCCAGCGCAACGTGCCGTCCACCGTCACCGGCCCGTTTGCGAACCGGTGCACGACCTCGAGCCGCAGCCGCCCGCCCTCCCAATGCCCCGCGACCACGCGGCCGCTCTCGGCCCCGATGTCGATCCCCAGGTAGGTGCGCCGCGCCATGGCTCGTTGTCCCCGTTGGCTCCCGCCCCGTCCGGCCGCCGCCTCAGCCCTGCGCGGACGCCTTCAACGCCGCGACGGTCGCCGCCAGCGAGGCGGCATCCGAAACGCTCAGCACGGTGGCGGACTTGTCGATCCGCTTCATGAACCCGGTCAGCGCCGCACCCGGCCCGAGCTCGATGAACCGCGTGAAGCCCTGCCCCAGCAACCAACGCATCGACTCCTCCCACCGGACCGACGACGTCACCTGCTCCACGAGCACGCGAGGAATGGACGAGGCGGCTCCGTGGGGCCGGCCCGTGACGTTGCTCACCACCGGGACGCGCGGCTCCGCCCACGTCACCGTGGCGAGGGCGTCGGCCAGCTTGGGCTGCGCGGAGGCCATCAACGGCGAGTGATACGCACCGGCCACGGGCAACGGGATGGCCTTGCGCGCGCCCTTGGCCTTGGCCAGCTCCACCGCCGCCGGGATGCGATCGGAGTCGCCGGAGATCACGATTTGTCCTGGGCAGTTCAAGTTGGCCAGCGTCACCCCCGCCTCCGCGCACACCTCGCGCGTGGGGGCCTCGTCCAGTCCAATGACGGCCGCCATCGCGCCCCGGGTTGCGTCGCACGCCTCCTGCATGAAGCGCCCACGCATGCGCACCACGCGCAGCCCATCCTCAAAGGACATGGCCCCGGCCGCCGCCAACGCCGTGAACTCGCCCAAGGACAACCCTGCCGTGGCATCGAACGCCAGCCCCGGCACCGCCTCCTTCAACAACTCGAGCACCACCCAGCTTGTGAGGTAGATGCCCGGCTGGGCGTTCTCCGTCCGCGTCAGCTCCGATTCCGGCCCCGTGAAGCACACCGCGGACAACCCATGCCCCAGCGCCTCGTCGGCACGCCGGAACAACGCCGCCGCCCTGGGAAACGCCTCCGCAAGGTCGCGCCCCATCCCCACCACCTGCGCCCCTTGCCCCGCAAACAACAACGCCGTCTTGTGCATGTCGCCCAGGAGCCAACCACACCCGGCCGCGCGAGGAAATCCCCGAAGCCGCACGTTCGCCCGGCCGCGAGGCCGCATGGCAGGCCGGGCCTCTTCCTGCGCGCGAGCCCTCGTCGCACGGCCATCCGCCTGTTTTCGGTTTGCCAGCGTCGCGCGGGATCTATAGGGAATCCACGCATCACGAAACACTCACGAGGAACGCACCATGCCGAATGCCTTTCACGCGTCGATTGAGGGAGCCCAGCACGGGGCCAAGTCGTTGGAACAGTTCTTGGACTATGCCAAGGCCTCCGGGGCCTCCGGGGCGCAGCCGAGCAACTACATGCTAGGCGACGGCAAGGGCGGGTTCCGCAAGCCCAAGGACATCCGCGCCGCCTTCGAGTCCCGCGGCATGAAGCTGGACGGCATTTCCGCCCACTGCCCGTTCTGGGTTCACACGTCGGCCTGGACCGGCACCAAGTCCGGCAACCCCTTCATTCCACCCGACGTCGCCAAGGAGTCCCCCGAGAAGATCGAGAAGTGGCACGAGTCCTACCTGCTGAAGCTAATGGATCTCGCCGCCGATCTCGGCATGAAGACGGTCCCCATGTTCTGGGGCGTGGCCTTCGGGTGGGAGGTGGCCAGTGGCTATCCCTGGGGGTTTTGGTCCGGCGCGGGCTTTGACCTCGTCAAGGAGGGCCAGGAACGCTTCGTCAAGAAGACCGCCAAGCTCCGCAAGAAGGCCAACGACCTGGGCATCAAGCTGTGCCACGAGATCCACCCGGGCACCGGCGCCATGTGTGCGGACGACTTCCTCATGCTCGTCCAGATCTGCGACAACGACCCCTGCCTCGCCGTCAACGCGGATCCTTCCCATTGCTGGGAGGGCGAGGGTTGGGAAACCCGCTTCCTCAAGGTCGGCAAGTACATCCATGCCGCCCACGTGAAGAACTTCGTCATCCGGCCCGGGTTCCCCCTGCGCGCCATGGAATCGAGCTGGCCCAAGCGCGCGATGCAGTTCACGGACCTGCCGTCGGGCGACCTCAACATGCAGCGCTACGTCGAGCTGCTCCTCCACGTGGGTTACCGCGACCGCTACTGCAAGCTGAACGGCACCGACAGCGCCCCCCTCGTCGTCGAGGCCGAGTCCGCGCATCGCGACCTCGACCACACCAGCGCCAATGGCATCGCCTACGTGCGTGACCATTGCTGCTGGCCCGCCGCCGGCGGCAGCTTCGAGGACGGCATGGGAGCCTGATCCGCTCTCGGCCTCCTTCCTCCCGCCGTTCCTGCCCGCCCTGTTGCCCGGGGTGTCGCAAGGCCGGGACCCTATCCGCAACGCTCGGGGATCTCCCCAAGGTGCCAGGTCATGGCCCTTGGGGACCGTTCATGCATTCGGGGCGGACGTGTGGCTGGCACTTCGTTGCGTGTCCCTCGGCACGGTGAGCACCCCGGCGAACCGTCCTTTGGGCCTGGGGCAATAAACCTAGAAACGGCAGTTGGTCCGTCTGTAGGCCGCGTGCCCTCACGCGGCGGCGGCGATGCCTCGTGCCCCGTGCGCCGGGTCGGGGGACCCGGCCTACAGCCGAACCGGGCCTACCTCGACCTCACCCGCAGGGTGAGCCCCTGGGTTCCTGTCCGTGAGCCCATCCGACCCGATGGGAAGGGCGTTTCCTCGTTTTGGCACCCTCTTTGACTGCCGATTTCAGGTTCATTTCGTTGTTCGGAGGGTTCGTTTCTGGTTCCTCTGTGCTGGGCGGTGGCAGCGGGTGGAGAGCCATGGCCCGCCCGGCCGATGCCCTTGAACCGGGGATGGCTTGCGTTGGACCCGAGAGCGCCCACGGCACGGCCCATCCCAGACCTGACGGGGCGCGCCGACCCATGGTTCATGCCCTCATGCCGAGGTTGGGCGGCCCTTGCAGGGCTCATGGCGTCGAGGAACCACGGAATCCCTGGGTTCGGCAGGCATCTCCGTGCTCGTCGGCTTGGATTTGCGGTCCCCAAAACACCCCCGAGAACCCGGCGAGCGCATCACGGCGAGGAATCCGTCCTTGCGACTGGAGGGGGGTGCCTGATACAAAGGCCCCGTTATGGCCGCAATCGGTCGCTTCCAAAAGGGCGACGACATCTTCCATGCCAAGGTTGTTGACGGGGAAATCTTCCGTCTCATTGGCGACGTCTATGGCTCGCCCTCGTTCGAGAAGAAGCCAACGCCGCTGAAGGGATTGAAGACCCTGGTCCCCGTGGTGCCCTCCAAGATCATCGCGGTGGGCTTGAATTATGCGGACCACGCGCGAGAGGCGGGGAAGGCCTTGCCCAAGGAGCCGTTGTTCTGGCTCAAGGCCCCCACGTCGTTGATTCCGGACGGTGCCAAGATTGAGGTTCCCTTCGCCACGCATCGCAACGACTTCGAGGCCGAGCTGGCCATCATCATGGGCCGCCGAGTCCGCAACGTCACCCCGGCCGCCGCCGCCCGCTATATCTTCGGATACACCGCCGCCCAGGACGTCACGGACCGCACCATCCAGGCTGCGGAAAGCCAATTCGCGCGATCCAAGTCCTTCGACACGTTCACGCCCCTGGGGCCCTACGTCGAAACGAAGATCGACCCGCATGACCTGAGCATCCAGCTCTTCCAGAACGGCCAGTTGCGGCAGAACGGCAACACCAGCCAGCTTCTGTTCAACTGCTTCCACTTGGTGAGCTTCATCTCGACCAACATGACGCTCCTGCCCGGCGACGTGATCCTCACGGGCACGCCGGCCGGCGTGGGCCCCATTGAGTCTGGGGACCGCCTCGAGGTGCGCATCCAAGGCTTGGCTCCCTTGGTCAACGCCGTGAAGTAGGCCGACCGACCGTCCTTCCGGGCGGCGTTCCCAACGGTTGGCTCCCTCACCGGAGCACCTCCGGGACTTCCAACCCAAGCGTCACCCCTCTTCCTTCTCAGTCATCCGAGCCGTGCACCGCTCCCCGTTTCTCGCCCGCCGTTGTCATCCCCTTCCCGCCATGCGCTGGTCCCACACGTTCATCCCGACCCTCAAGGAATCGCCCTCGGACGCCGAGATCATCTCGCACAAGCTCCTGCTGCGCGCGGGGTTGGTCCGCAAGCTGACGGGCGGCTTGTACACGTTCCTGCCCATGGGCCTTCGCACGTTGCGCAAGATCGAGCGCATCATCCGCGAGGAACTCGACCGCGCCGGGGCGACGGAGGTGCTCATGCCGGCGCTGCAACCGCCGGACATCTGGCAGCAAAGCGGCCGGTACGAGACCGCCCGCGACGTGCTCTTCAAGGTCAAGGACAGCGCCGGGCGCGAGTGGGTGCTGGGTCCCACGCACGAGGAGGTCATCACCCACCTTGCGGCGTCCGAGATCAGCTCCTACCGGCAGATGCCGCGGAACTTCTACCAGATCCAGACGAAGTTCCGGGACGAGATCCGCCCGCGCTTCGGCCTGATGCGCGCCAAGGAGTTCATCATGAAGGACGCCTACTCGTTCGACGCGACGGACGAGGGCGCCATGGCCAGCTACCAGCGCATGTACGATGCCTATTCGCGCATCTTTGCGCGCTGCGGCCTCAAGGCGTTCCCCGTGGAGGCCGACACCGGCGTCATTGGCGGCAACCATTCCCACGAGTTCATGGTGCCGGCCGAGACCGGCGAGAATGACGTCGTGTACGGCGAGACCGACGGCTACGCGGCCAACATCGAGAAGGCCACCAGCAAGGGGCCGCTCCAGCCCACCCCGGCCGAGTCCACCGGACCCGCCCCCGAGAAGTTCCCCACACCGGGTGTGGTCACCATCGAGCAGTTGTCGCAGCCCCCCCACGGGGTCGAGGCCGCACGCCAGGTCAAGACGCTGGTGTACATCGTGGATTCCCAGCCGCTGCTCGTCCTCCTGCGCGGCGACGATTCGCTCAACGAGGCGAAGCTCATGGCACGCACCGGGGCCGTCCATGCCCGCCCCGCCACGCCGGAGGAATGCTCCGCCACGCTCGGCGCGCGCCCGGGCTCCCTCGGGGCCGTCACGGGCGTCCCGGCCAAGATCACCGTCCTGGCCGACGAGGCCCTTCGCGGCGCCCGGGGCATGGTGACCGGAGCCAACGAGGATGGCTTCCACTTCCGCCACGTGGACGTCGAGCGCGACATCCGCGTGTCCCGCTGGGCCGACCTGCGCACCGTCCGGGCCGGCGAGGGTTCCGTTCGTTCCGGGGAGCCGCTTCGCATCCGGCGCGCCATCGAGGTGGGCCACGTCTTCAAGCTGGGCACCAAGTACAGCGAGAAGATGAACGCCACGTTCCTGGCGGAGGATGGACAGCGCCGTCCCTGCGTCATGGGCTGCTACGGGATCGGCGTCACCCGCACCCTCCAGGCGGTCATTGAGCAATGCCACGACGAGAACGGCATTGCATGGCCCGTGAGCGTCGCGCCCTTCGTCGTTTGCATCACCCCGCTCAGCGTCGCCCCGGGCAGCGCCCCGCTCGCCCTCGCCGAGAAGCTCCACGACGCGATCTCGGCGGCCGGCATCGAGGCCATCCTGGATGACCGGGACGAACGCCCCGGGGTCAAGTTCAAGGACAGCGAGCTCGTGGGCTTCCCCCTGCGCGTCAACCTGGGCGAGAAGTCGCTTGCGGCCGGCGAGGTGGAGCTCAAGCCCCGCACGGGCCCCATGGTCAAGGTTCCCGTCGCCGAGGCCGCCGAGCGCGTCATCGCCTGGGTGCGGGAGCAACAGGCCGCCTTGAATCCCTGACAACCCGACCCGCCCGTCGCCAAGGCCCCCGGTCGTGAACCTGCCCGGCAAGGAACTCGACCTGCACGGTTTCCGCCCGGCCGACCTCTCCGAAGTGGTCGGGGAATACCTCCGGGTGGCCGTCGAGTCCGGTTGGGCCGACGTGCGGATCGTCCACGGGCGGGGACGACAGGTCCTGGCGCGCTCCGTGCACGCGTTGTTGTCGCGCCACCCGGACGTGGAGGGCTTCAGCCTGGCCACCGAGGCCTGGGGCGGAGCCGGGGCGACATGGGTGCGGCTGCGTTCGGGGAAAAAGGCGTTGGGGCCGGGAGACGGCTGCCGTATAACACCGCCATGACGTCGATCGCGCTCATCGCGCAGGCCGGGGCTGCGGGCGTTTCGGGGGCCGACGCTGCGTTGCCCGGCTTCCTCGCGCGGTTTGGCCTGATGCTGCTGCCCCTCCTGGTGGTGAGCGCCACCATGCTCCTGGTGGTGGTGGACCGCTACCTGGTGTACCACCGCGAGCGCATCAACCTGTCCGAGTTCCTCGCGGGAGTCCGCAACGTCCTCAAGCGCGACAACGTCGTCGAGGCCGTCTCCATTTGCGATGCCACCCCGGGCCCCGTCGCGCGCCTCGTCAAGGCCGCGATCCTTGCCCGCGACGGCGGACGCACACGCGTCGAGGAAGCCATCGAGGAAGTTGGAACCGCCGAGGTGCCCCGCCTGGAGGCCCGGCTCAACGTCCTCGCCACCATTGGCCGCATCGCCCCCCTCCTCGGCCTCCTCGGGACGTTGTTCGGCTTCATCGGCGTCTTCGAGGACCTTCAGTCCAACTCCGGCTTTGCCGCGCCCGCCCAGATGTTCCGGCACCTGTGGCAGGCCCTGTACTCGGCGGCGGGAGGCCTTGGCATCGCCATCGTCAGCGAGACGGCGCACAACTTCCTCCTGGGACGCGTCCACGCCATCGCCCTCGACATCGACCGCGCCAGCCGCGAGGCCCTGCGCATGGTGGTCCCCGACGCCCAGGCCTCGCCGACGCGAGGCGGAAGCCCGGAATCGCAACCGGCCGCCAAGGCCTAGGCCGGCATCCCATGCGCTTCGCGCCCACTACCCAGCCCATCCGCGGACACCCGGACGCCGTGGCATGGCTGTGCGTCCTCTTTCCCCTCGCGTTCTTCCTCCTCCTGGGCTCGCACCTCGTCCTTCCACCGGGCGTCGCCGTCGAGCTCCCCGCCAGCGCCTCCGACGTGCGCCTCGCACCCGAGCAGCCCCGCATCGTCCTTGCCGTGGATCGACAGGGCCGGACTTACCTCGACAACCAGTACGTTCCGGAGCCCGACCTCGTGCGCCGTCTCGCCGAAAGGCGGTCGCGCCTGCCCGAGCGCCCCGTCGTCCTCCTACACGCGGACGCCTCCGTGCCCCATGAGGTCGTGATCCGCCTGGGGGGCATCGCCCGGAAGGCAGGACTGGAGCAGGTCTTTCTCATGGCCCGGTCCACGCCATGACGCCGGCCCCACCCACGATGGGATGGACGAATGCCCGCATGGCATGGGGCATCCTCCTGCTCACCGCCACCCAGGCCATCGTCGTCCTTCGGTTTGCCGGGGTCCCGGACATTCCCCTGCCCCGCTCCAGCGCGGGCAGCACCACGGTGTTGCTCTGGACCCGCGAGCAATCGGAGGCCGCGTTCACGGGCGTGCCCGGCGCCCGGCGCGACGTGCTGGAACGCGACCCCGCCGACCCGTTCCAAGTCGTCGCCCAACGTTCCCTTCCCGCCCCGCAGTATCGCCTGGCCGAGTGGCGCGAGCCCGACCGTTGGCTGACCAATCCGCCCTCCATGCGCCCGGTGCCGTCCCCATGGGCCACGGTCCCGGGTGCCCTTGCCTCGGTTGCCATCCCCGCCCGTGTCGATGCCCGGCCGGCCGCGTCGCGCCAGACGGTGGTGCTTCAAGGGGGTGGACTTGCGGGTCGCCCGTGGCTTCAGTCACCCATGCTGCCCCCGTGGCCGGGACAGGAGAGCCCCGGCGTCACCCGGCTCGAGGTTGCCGTCAACCCGCAGGGATGGTTGGTCGTCCTCCGCGTTGCGGATTCCTCCGGCTCCCGGGAGGCCGACGACGCGGCGTTGGCAGCCTTGCGCAACGCGGTGTTCCAGCCATTGCCTGGCGCTGCCAAGCGACCGTCCTTTGACACCGGCGGGCTCACCTGGGGATCCCTGACCATCACGTGGGGCCTCCCGACACCGGGCAGCTAGTCATGCGCGCCGAGCACCTCATCTGGGCCTACGTCGTCGGCGCCCTGTCCATCATTGGGGCGCTGGCGCTCTTCGAGGAATACCGCCGACGCAGCTTCAACCCGCCGCGCGCGCCCGACGTCGTCTTCCGCTGCCGTCAGTGCGCCTTGGTGTACACGGACGACCCCGGCGTCGAGCGCAGCCGATGCCCGGGCTGTGGACGCACCAACGAGCCGTACGATTTTCGATAGCCTGCACGAACCGGCTTCAACCTCGGAGTCCTCGGAGCATCCAAGATTCCGAGGGCTTGGGGAGGATGGAGGATCCACCCAAGAACCGTCGGCTGGAGCATGTTCCGGCGCGGGACGCCTCCTTGGGCGGGCGGGAAGGCCGTCCTGGGGCCGTTCGAGGCAACGGGACCCTGCCCGGGGCCCGGTCCAGACCTATCCGGCATCCAGGACGTCGAGCGCCCGACGGAGCTCGGCGTCGGTGTTGTAGAAGTGCGGCGAGAACCGCACCACCGCCTGGCCGCCGGGGAGGTTTCGGAGCGACGGCGTCACCCCGGCCGCCCGCAGCCGGCGGTAGAGGACGGAAGGATCCTCGCCGGGCCGGAAGAACGACACGGAGCCCCCGGCGTTCTCCATCGGCGCGGACGGCTGCAACACGGTGAACCCACGGCCCAACAGCTCCGGCACGAGCCACGAACGCTTCCGGAACAACTCCGCGCCGATGGCCTCCATCCCCACCTCGTGGAGGAGGTCGAGGGCCGCCTTGAAGCCCGCCAGCCCCGGCAGGTTGTGCGTGCCCGCCTCATAGCGTCGGGCGTCCTTCTTGAAGACGAGGTCTTCCTGCGTGAGGAAGCGCGGGCATTCGAGGTTGTGCCACCCATGCACGATGGGTTGGAGGCGGTCCTGCAGGTCCTCCTTCACATACATCAATCCCGCCGCGCACGGCCCCAACATCCACTTGTGGGCGTCCGCCGCCAGCAGGTCCACGTGCTGCACCGAGAACGGGAACGCCCCCAGCGTCTGGATCGCGTCCACGCAAAGGAGGATCCCGCGCGAGTGCAGTTGACGTCCGATGGCGTCCACGTTGATGCGCCATCCCGTGAGGTAATGCGCGCTCGCCAGCGTCACCACCCGCGTCCGCTCGTCCACCTGCCCCTGGACATCCACCGCCCGCACCTTCCCCAGCTCGCGAATGTTTAGCATCCGCACCTCGACCCCGCGGTCCGACAACGCCATCCACGGGTACACGTTCGACGGGTAGTCATCGAAGTACACCAGGACGTTGTCGCCGCGCCGCCACGGCAGGCCCGCCGCGAGGTACGACAACGCCAGCGACGTGGGGCCCACCAAGGCGACCTCGGTGGGCTTCGCCCCGATCAACCGTGCGGCGGCCGCGCGCGTTGCCTCCACGATGTCCCCGTGCTGGGCCTCGTACTGATCCTCCAGCGTGCTTCGTTCCACGTAGGCGTTCATGGCGTCCGCCACGCGCCTCGGCAACGGGCTCACCCCCGCGTGCGCGAGGAACACGCCCTTAGTGGTCACGGGAAACTCCCTCAACCTCAACGCCTCGTCGGCGTGCAGCTCGGCAATCGTCATGGTGTTCCTTAGCGGTAGGGCTGGTGCAGCTTCACGCCCTCCGCCTTCTTCCGAAGCCGCAGGTTCAACATCTCGACCCCCACCGCGAAGGCCATGGCAAAGTACACGTAGCCCTTCGGGATGTGCTGGTGGAAGCCCTCCGCCAGCAACAGCGTCCCGATCAGGATCAGGAACGACAACGCCAGCATCTTCACCGTCGGGTGCCGCTCCACGAACCCGCCAATCGCATCCACGAACACCAGCATCACCACCATGGCGATGACGACGGCCAGCACCATCACCGGCACGTGCTGCGCCATGCCCACCGCCGTGATCACCGAGTCCAGGGAGAACACGATGTCGAGCAACAGGATCTGCACCACCACCCCGGCGAACGACGGAACCGCGCCGCCCGTCGCCCCGCCATCCAACCCCTCGAGCTTCTCGTGGATCTCCTTCACGGACTTGTACACCAGGAACAACCCGCCCACCGCCAGCACGAGGTCCTTGCCCGTGTTCGGCAACGCCAGCCCAAGGATCGAGTAGTCCCACAGCGTCGCCTTCAGGCCCATCACCCAACTGATCGACAAAAGCAGCAACACCCGCGTCACCAACGCCAGCGCCAAGCCCATCCGCCGCGCCCGCGCCTGCTGTTCCACCGGCAGCTTGCCGGACAAAATCGAGATGAAGATCAGGTTGTCGATCCCCAGCACCACCTCCAGCAACGTGAGCGTCAACAAGCTCATCCATGCCGCCGGGTGGTTCATCCACTCAATCCATTGTGTCATCGCTAACGCAGCCTATCCGCCCCCAGCCCGAAAGGCGACGCCAGACGTGGCCCTTCATCCTTCATCCTTCATCCCCCATCCCACAACCTGGGCCTCGCCCCCCGCTCCCCGGTGCCTGCTTCACGCTCCCCGCTTCGCGCGTCACGCCTCCAGCCGATACAACGTCTCCCCCGCCTTGGGCACGTACAGCACGCCCTCCGCCTCGCGCGCTTGGTACGACGCCACGTCGATGCCGCGCCAGTCCCGGTAGCCCAGGTTGATGGCGCGGCATTCCTCCTCCGGGATGCCCGTCGCCAACGTCACCCGCGCGCGGGCCTTCTCGACGCCGTCCACGTAGGTCCCTTGGCCAAACACATGTGTGCTGTGCGCCAGCACGCCCCAAGGAAGGTCCTTGAACCGATCCCACTGCCTCAGGAAGTAGTCCCGGCAATGGTAGCCGACCTGCCGGATCAGCCTGCCATGCACGAGGCTCACCTCCTTGAGATGCGGCGCATAGATGATCAGCTCGCCGCCCTCCGCCAGGACGGGCTCCAGCTTGTACATGCACTTCGCACCCACCCACAGCTCATCGTACATGGCCGGCGCACACGACAGGATGGTGTGGAACGGCCTCGCCTTGCGCACGATGTGATGCCGCGCCGACTCGTCCACGGCCCGGTCCCATGCGGACTCCGGCGTCCCCGCAAACAACCCGGCGAGGCCGCCGTTCGCCACGACCAGCGCGAGGCAAAGCTTGTCCGTCTTCACCATGGCCCCGGCGCGGTCCACCACGCGCCGCACCGGCGTCCACTTGTTGCCGATCACCCCCACCGTCGTGATCACCGCCCCCAGCCAATGGAAGAAGTTCAGCACCTCGGCCCCGCCGATTCCCGGGAAGAGGTACTTGTTCCCGCCGCTGAACCCCACCACCTCGTGCGGGAAGACCGGCCCCACGATGATGATCCGGTCGTAGTCATCCACGCGGCGGTTCACCGTCACCGGCACGTCCATGGCAAACAAGCCGTCGGACAAGGCGTGGATTTCCTCCCGTGGGATGACCCCCAGGGGCTTCAATGCGGAAGGGTTGTCCCATTCATGATTGAAGAAGCGAACGCGGCCATACCGCCCGTGCCGCTCCTCCATCGTGATTTCCAGCCGGACGCAAATCTCCTCCTCCGTCATCGCGCGGTGCGTGCCCAGCGCCACGAGGATGTCCAGCGCCGCCACCGTCCCCGCCAGCTCCTCGAACACCGCCCGGAACATCATGCCGATGGGCGCCGTGCGCGTGCTGTCTGGAATCACCAGCAACACGCGCTTCCCGCGATGCGCCGCCCCGGGGCACGCCTTGGCGACCACCTCGGCCACGTCCGACGCCCCCAGCAACGTTCCCGGGGCCGCCACTCTCGAATGCACCTCGCTCATGAATGGGTTCCTTCCCTTGGCCGCCCACCTAGATCGTCTGCGCCAGGTAGCCGCCATCGACCACCACGTCCGATCCCGTCACGAAGGACGCCGCCCTGGGGCTCGCCAGGAAGACGGCCGCGCCCACCAGCTCGGACGCCTCCCCGAACCGGCCCATGGACGTGTGCCCAAGGATGGCGCGTGCCCGCGGCGTGGGCTGGCCGTCCTCGCCGAACAACAGGCGCCGGTTTTGCTCCGCCGGGAAGAACCCGGGCGTGATGGAATTGACCCGGACGCCCTTGGGAGCCCACTCGCGGGCGAGGAAGCGCGTCAGGTTCAACACGGCGGCCTTGGCCGCCGAATAGGCCACGACACGCGACAAGGGCAGGTGGGCGGACACGCTGGCGATGTTGATGATGCTGCCCCGCCCGTTGCGCGCCATCGTACCCCCGAGGACCTGGCACGGAAGCAGTGCCCCGCCCACGAGGTTCAAATCCATGCTCTGCCTCCAGGCGTCCAATCCGATCCCCTCGAACGGGTTTTCCGGCGTCACCGTCACCGCAGGATGGTTTCCGCCCGCCGCGTTCACCAGGATCGTGGGCTCGCCCAACCCCGTCGCAACCGCCGCCCGGCCCGCCTCCAACGAGGCGCGATCCGAGGCGTCCATCGACACGAACATCGCCTTCCCGCCTGCGGCGCGGATGGCCGCGACGCGTTCGCCGCCGCGTTCCGCGCTCCGTCCTGCCACGGCCACGGCCGCGCCGGCCGCCGCCAACCCTTCCGCAATCGCGCCCCCAAGAACCCCCGTGGCGCCGATGACCACGGCCACCTCGCCCCGCAAATCAAACAAGTTCATCTCGTGGGAAAACCCTGAAGCCGTCGCGTCGCCGTTTGAAGCGTCAACTTGCGGGCCCGCCCGGCAAGCACCCCACGCAACGCAAACGGGCATTCCCTTCCTTGTGGGAATGCCCGTTTGTGAACGTCGGCGTGGCCGACCGGACCCCGGCTACTTCTTTGCGGCGGCCGCTGCGAGGACGTCCTTCTCCTTGACGGCCATCGCGCCCTTGCCGATGCGGCCACGGAGGTAGGTGAGCTTGGCGCGGCGCACGGAACCCTCGCGTTCCACCTCGATCTTCTCCACGCGGGGGGAGTTGACGGGGAAGATGCGCTCGACGCCCTCGCCGTAGCTGATGCGGCGCACGGTGAACGTCTGGTTGAGCCCGCGGCCGCGGATGCCCATCACCACGCCCGCGAACGTCTGGATGCGCTCCTTGTCACCCTCGACGACCTTGGTGTGGACGCGCACGGAGTCGCCCACGTTGAACTTCGGCGAGTCCTTCCGGAATTGCTCGCCCTCAATCTTGTCAAACAGTGCAGCTTTGTTCATGACCTAACCTTCTCTTTCGAAATCTCCATCACTCGGGACGCGCCCGCCGGGAAGGCTTTTCCCAGCGCCGCTTGTCCCACAAATCTGGCCTTCGCTCCGCCGTCCGGCGCGCCGCCTGCGCGCGCCGCCATCGCTCGATCTCCGCATGGTTGCCGGACATCAGGACGTCCGGCACCCCCCAGCCCCGAAACTCGGCCGGGCGCGTGTAATGCGGGTACTCGAGCAACCCGTTGCTGAACGACTCGTCCACCGAGCTCGCGTCGTCCCCCAGCACGCCGGGCAACAACCGCGTCACGGCATCCACCATCACCATCACCGGCAACGCCCCGTTCGTCAGGACGTAGTCGCCAATGGAAACGTCGTCGTCCACCAAGTGCTCCCGAACACGCTCGTCGTAGCCCTCGTAGCTCCCGCTCAGGAAGATCAGGTGTCCCGTCCCTGCCCATTCGCGAGCCAACGCCTGGTCAAACAACCGGCCGCTTGGGGACGTGAGGACCACGCGCGTCCCCTCGCCCCGCAACGACTCGACGGCTTCAAAGAGCGGCTCGGGCTTGAGGACCATTCCAGGCCCCCCGCCGAACGGACGATCATCCACCGTCTTGTGGCGATCATGCGTCCAACGACGAAGATCATGCACCCGAAGGTCCAGGATCCCCGTATCCCTCGCCCGCCGGACGATGCTTTCGTCCAGCGGCCCCGCGAACATCGCGGGAAACAAAGTCACCACGTCCACCCGCATGGCATCGCGGGGGAACGCCTAGTCCTCCACCAAGTCCAGCGTGCAACGACGACCGGACTTTGCGGCACCCACCTGAACGAGCGAGCGAATCGCCTGGATGGTCGTGCCCCGGCGCCCGATCACCTTGCCCACGTCCACCGGGGCGACGCGCAACTGGATCACGGACATCCCGGACCGCTCCACCATGTCCACCCGCACGTCATCCGGCTTGTCCGCCAAGGCGCGGATTACAAAGTAAACAAAGTCGTCCATGATTCGTAGGGGTTGGTGAGGAGCTTGTGCCGGGGCTGCCGGGGCCTGCCCGTCGAGGCCGACGCCGCGCGGACGCCCGTCATCGTTCACGCCGCGACCGGCTGCCGGATCGCGTGGCGAATGAACGACGCCACCGTGTCCGACGGCTGGGCACCGACGCCGAGCCAGTACTTCGCGCGCTCCAAGTTCAAGGTGTAGTTCACGCCCTTCTTCACCGGCTCGTAGGTCCCCAGCTCCTCGATGAACTTGCCGTCCCGCGGGCTCCGCCCATCCGCGACCACAATGCGGTACACGGGGTTGTTCTTCGCGCCACCACGCTTCAAGCGAATCTTGACTGCCATAATCTGTGTAAAAGCTCGTTCCCCGCCTGGGAACCAATGCGGTCCCTTGCCACGGGAACAGCGACGCTATGTCAGCGCCCAAGTTCCAATCAAGCACCCATTTTGAACGATTCCCGTTCCAAGCCGAGCTTGATTCTTCGCGCCCTTCACGCCGGGATGAATCCCATGTTCCTCCGCGCCCCCCTTCGCCTCGCCGTCGCGCTCGGCCTCGGCCTGCTCGTCGCGCGCGCCCAGCCGCTGGCCATCGCGCCCTTCGACGCCGACGCCACCCCCGCCCCCGGCTCCAACCTGGCCTATGATCCCATGACGGCGGCCGGGGACCTCACCCTCCGCTGCCGCGGCGTCGTGATCCGCGGAGCCGGGGACCCCATCGTCCTCGCCGCCATCGACTGGATCGGCGTCGCCAACGAGTCCCATGACGCCTTCCGTGACCTGCTCGCTGCGGCGGCCGGCACGACACGGTCCCGCGTCGCCATCCATGCCCTCCATCAGCACGACGCCCCCGTCGCCGACCGCACCTCCGAGCGCATCCTCGCCTCGCGCGGCATCGCGCCGGGATGCTTCCATTCCGACATCGTCCGGCCCGCCATGCTTCGCGCCTCCAACGCCGTCGCCCGCGCCTCCACGAACGCCGTGGCGCTGACCCACGTGGGCTGGGGCCAGGCGGAAGTCTTTCAGGTGGCCTCCAACCGGCGCGTCCCCGGCACCAACGGCTTCGTCCGCGCCGTCCGGTACACCGCCACGCCGGACGCCGCCCTGCGCGCGGCCCCGGAGGGCCTCATCGACCCCCTCGTGGTCGCCGTGGGCCTGTGGAGCCACGACAAGCCCGTGGCCGTGCTCACCTACTACGCCACCCATCCCCAAAGCTTTTATCGCACGGGCATCGCCCACCCCGACTTCCCGGGCATCGCGCGCTTCCTCCGGGACCAAGCGGTTCCCGGCACCCTCCACGTCCACTTCAACGGGGCTGGCGGCAACCTGGGCGCAGGCAAGTACAACGACGGCAACCCCACCAACCGCCCCGTCCTCGCGCGCCGCCTTGCCGACGGCATGGAACGGGCATGGAAGGGCATGCAACGCCACCCCGTCACGACGGCGGACGTCGGCTGGTCCTCCGAAGTCGTCCAGCTTCCGCTGGCGCCCCATCTCAAGTCCGACGAACTCGACGCCGCCCTCCGCCGTCCCTCCCCTGCCCTGTACGTCCAGGCCGCCCAGCTTGCCTTCGTGGAGCGTAGGCAGCAGCAGGCCCCCACCGACGTCTCGTGCCTGCGCCTCGGCGACATCCGCATCCTTCACCTGCCGGGGGAACTCTTCGTGGAATACCAGCTCGCCGCGCGCCTAATGCGCCCCGACCTCCACGTCGCGATGGCCGCCTACGGCGACTACGGCCCGCAATACATCGGGACCGAGAAGGCCTACGGCCTGGGCGGCTACGAAACCGAGCCCCGCTCCTCCGGCGTCGCACCCTCCGTCCAACGCGTCCTCTTCCCCGCCCTCCAACGCCTCCTCACCGCCCCCTGACCGCTCGCCACTCGCCACTCGCCACTCGCCGCTTCCCGCTTCCCGTCCCCCCGCTTCCCGCTCCCTCCCCATGACACGTCTCCTCGTCGCGATCGCCCTTGCCCTGGCCTTTGCCGGGTGCGCCACACGGCCCGGTTTCAAGCCAGGGCAACCCCTCGCGCGGAACGGCGACGAGATCGTCGTGTGCGGGCAGTTGTTCCACACGGGCACGCGCGTGGTCACGTGGATGGACCCCGGCGGGTACGACGCCTACCGCGTGGAACGGCGCTTCGCACCGATGGAATCGTCTGACTGGGACGCGACCCGGGCGACCGGCAAGGGTCCGGAGACGCCGAACCGGTACGGGTTGCGGCGGGACGGCTTGGACGCGGCCATGCGCGAGCGGGTCCGCGGCGGCGGCTGGCGGCTCCAGGAGCTTCAGGAACGCGTGGACCAGTTTGTCATCCACTTCGACGCCACGGGCACGAGCCGGCGTTGCTTCGA
>JBJSZF010000331.1:0-4746 GCA_046090125.1 Verrucomicrobiota bacterium | reverse complement strand
GTCCGCCTCGCCGTTTTCCATGACGCCGCCCGGCCCCATCGAGAAGCGCCCGACGAGGTCGTCGTCGGTCGTGGGTCGGCCGTTGTAGTGGGTCACGCGAGGCCCATTGCCCTCGTCCTTGACGGTATAGCGGCCCCCGGGCTCGTCGCGCGTGGTGACGCCGCGGTAGTTCGCCACGTAGAGGTCGAGGTCGCCGTCGCCATCGAGGTCGCCGGCCGCGACGCTCATGCCGGCGCGACGGGCATTGAGTTGCTGGCTGCGGGCAAGGCGGCCCTTGCCATCGTTCAGCCACGTCCACGTGCCGCCGCCGATGCTGTTGGACACGAGGTCCAGGTCGCCGTCGCCGTCGAGGTCGGCCAGCAGCACGCCCGTCACGTCGAGGCCGTCCCATGCAACGCCCGACGCTGCGGTAACATCCTCGAACCGCCACGCGCCTCGGTTGCGATAGATGCGTCCCGCCCCCGCGAGCTCACCCAGCACGACGTCGGGCAACCCGTCGCAGTCGAGGTCGCCCAGGGCGACGCCGCTGCCATTGAGCGGGATTTGGTTCGTGAGATGGCGCGAGGCGGGGACGGCGTTGGTGAAGCCGATGCCCGCCGCCGGGGCGTCCACGAGGGAAAAACCGGCTCCTGCCGACCGGCCCGCGACCGCGCAGGCGACCAGCCAAAGCCAAGCAAGCCGGGCCACGACGTTGGACACGCGATGAGTTCGGGGTTGAAGGGCCGAAGATTCAAGCCCGGGGTGCGTCCCGGGGGCAGGCCCCCTGGAATCGGAGTGGACAAGGCAAACGCCCGGCATGACGTGAGGGGGCGTCCCTTGGAGGAAGCACCGCGGGCCACGCCGAGCGCGCCCGGTGTCCCGGTGCGCCTCGTGCGAGCGAACACCCGGCCGCCCCACCTCGGGGCTCCCAAGGCACTCCGGCACGCGACACATTCGGGGGCGGTTACCCTCGGTCTTGCAAGGCCGCCCGCTTCCGGGGCTTGCCCGACGTCGGCGCGCCCCGTATCACGCCCGGACGTTTCGCGATGCCCGCTGACCCCACCCTATCCGGCCGCTTGCCGGCGCTGATCCTGTGCGAACCCGCCACCTGCGGCCTGCGGGTGGCGGCGCTGACGTTGCTCGACCGCCTGCTGGTGGCCGTCCATCGCGCCGGGTGCGGCCCCATCCGAGTCGCGTGCAATGGCCCGTTGCCAGCGGCGGAACGGGCCCGAGCGCTGGGCATTCCCTTCGAGGTAATCCACGGCACGCCCACGGTTTCCGAGCCCACGTTGATCGCCAGCACCAACCAACTGGTGCAGGCCGTGGACATCCAAGGCGTCGTCGCAGCCCGTGGAACCTTGGCGACTCCCGACGGCGAACGCCTGCCGGCCGGCGTGACCGACCGTTGGCAGGGGACGGTCGCCGCCAGCCTCTCGGGCGTTGCAACGCACGTCGCGTCCGGGGTGGCCGTGGCGGTGCGTTCAGCGGCGGATGCAACGACGGCGGAACGGGCCCTGTGGGCGTCGCTCGTGAGCGCGTCCGATGGCTTCGTGGACAAGTGGTTCAACCGTCCGGTGGGCCGGCCTCTTTCGAGGTGGATCATCCATACCCCGATCACCCCGAACCAGGTGTCGCTGGCCTCCATTGGGATCGGCACGGTCGCGGGCGCGCTCTTTGGATTGGGCCATCACGAGTGGTCCGTGGTTGCCGCAGTGCTGTTCCAGGTGTCCGCCATCGTGGACTGCGTGGATGGCGACGTTGCCCGGTCGGTGTTCAAGGAATCCCCACTGGGCAAGTGGCTGGACCTGGTGGGCGACCAGGTGGTGCACGCGGCCGTGTTCGTGGGCATCGCCGTCGGGCTGTGGCGAAGCGGGTTGCACGGGCCGTTCCTGGCGCTGGGTGGATCAGCCGTGCTGGGCGGGCTGATTGCATTTGGGGTGGTCGTGCGGGGCATGACGCGGAAGGGCGAACCCAATCGCCGGCTGCAACGGCTCATCGACGGCGCCACGAGCCGCGACTTCTCGGTGCTGGTGCTGGCGCTGGCCTGTGCCCATCGGCTGGAGTGGTTCCTCTGGATGGCGGCGGTGGGCAGCCACGTGTTTTGGGTGCTGGCGCTGGGCTTGCAGCTTTTCCCGGGCAAGCCGGCCGGGGCGACGAAATGAAGTTCGCCCTCAAGGTGGTGCTGCTGGGCGGCGGCCTGGCGTTGTTCGGCTGGTATGTGCAACGCGTGGGCTGGGCGGAGATCACGGCGGCCCTGCGGCAACTCGGCTGGGCCGCGCCGCTCGTGCTCGTGCCCTACGGCGTGGTCTATGTCGTGGACTGCCTTGCCTGGCGCTGGACGCTTCCGGCAAAGCTGCCGCTTGGGTTCCTCGCGCTCCTCCGCATCCGCTGGGCGGGCGAGGCGGTCAACAACGTCGTGCCCTCCGCGTACATCGGTGGCGAGGCCGTGAAGGTGTTCCTGCTCGGGCAACGGGGCGTCCCGGCGCCGGCGGCCACGTCCGCCGCCATCGTGTCGAAGTCCGCCCAGACGGTGGCCCAGATCGCCTTCATCGCGCTGGCGGCGCTGGCCTTGCTGCTCATCGCGCCCCATCAACCAGGGCTGAAACCCGCGCTGGCGGTCGTGCTCGTCGGCGGCTCGTCCACGGTCGCCCTGCTGTTCTGGCTCCAGCGGCGCGGGGTCTTCCGGAGCTTCCTGGGCGTGGCGGACCGGCTCGGCTTGGCGCAGGCATGGCTCGGCGGACGCCGCGCGGGCTGGCTGGAAACCGACCGGACCATTGGCGTCTTCTATCGGGAGCATCGCGGCAGGATGATGGCGAGCGTCCTGTCCTACCTGTGCGGCTGGCTGCTGGATTCCGTGGAAATCTGCGTCGTTGCGTACCTGCTGGGGCAACCCATCAACGGATTGCAGGCCATTGCGGTCGAGGCCCTGACCGGCGTCGCGAAGATGATGGGCCTGTGGATTCCGGGCGCCCTGGGCGTGCAGGAGGGCGGCCTGCTGCTGGCCGGGCGGTGGGCCGGGTTGCCGGAGCCGTTCTGCCTGGCCTACGCGGTCCTGCGGCGCGCGCGCGAGGCGGTGTTCGCCGGGATCGGCTGGCTGTTCCTCTACCTCGGCCCTGTGAACCCGCGCCGGGTCACTGCGGATGCGGATGCCCGGTAGCCAGCGGGCTACAAATCCGTTACGTTTTCGCGACGTGAACGCGATCCTTTACGCCGCAGGCCGCGCGACGCGCCTCGGGCCGACCTTTGCGGAAGTCCCGAAGATCCTGCTCGAAGTGGGCGGGCGCTCCTTGCTCGACTGGCACGCGGAGCGGTTGTCCGGAGTCGGCGTCGAAAACCTCTACGTCGTCACCGGTCACAAACGGGAGCAGGTCGCCGCCGTCCTCCCCGGGCTGTCCGCCCAGCACGGCCTCCGCATCTACGAGTTGCACAACCCGGACTTCACCGAGGGCAGCGTCGTGTCCATGCACGTGTCCCTGGGCGTCCTGGAGCCGTCGCGCGAGGCGGTGCTGGTCATGGACGGCGACGTGATCTACGACCCCGAGCTGATGCGGCGGCTCGTCCGGTCCCGCCATGCGTCGGCCGGGCTGGTGGACTTCAAGTATCGCGACGTGGACGACGATCCCGTGATGGTGCCGATCCGCGACGGCAGGCCAGTCGACTTCGTGAAGCAGTGGAAGGGTGAGGCCGACCGCATCGGCGAGTCGGTGGGCTTCTTCAAGTTCGCTGCGGAACACATCCCGGCGCTGGCGGAGGGCACCCGCAGGCGCATGACGGGCCTGGGTCGCCGGGATGGACTGGACGACGTGATCCGGGAGGTCGTGAAGGCGGGCTGCGTCGGCTTCGAGGACATCACCGGGCTGCCATGGACCGAGATCGACTTCCCTCACGACGTGGAGTACGCGCGGAGCGAGGTGATCCCAGCCTTGGCCGAGCGGACGGCGGCCCAGTAGGCGTTTCGGGCCGGCCGGGGGCTGGGTTCGTTGGCCCTGTACTGGGGGGCTTCGATCCGCGTTGGGGCAAGGCTTTGTTTGGACCTAGAAACGGCAGTCCAAGCGGGTGCCAAAACGGGGAAACGCCCTTCCCATGGGGTCGGATGGGCTCATGGACAGGAACCCAGGGGCTCACCCTGCGGGTGAGGTCGAGGGAGGCCCGGTTCGGCTGTAGGCCGGGTCCCCTGACCCGGCGCACCGGGCACGAGGCATCGCCGCCGCCGCGTGAGGGCACGCGGCCTACAGACGGACCCACTGCCGTTTCTAGGTTGGATGGATGCAAGGAGGCCCATGCTCGCATCCGCCTCCGGGCTCCTGCCTTGCATCGATCCCCTCCCGTCCGCAGCGCGCACGGCCGGCATTCCGCCTCGTCACAGGTCCACGGCCATGCCACGGTGTCCTCAGCGTGACGAACGAGCAGGAAATCGCCCGGCGAAGGACCTTCGCCATCATCTCGCACCCGGACGCGGGCAAGACGACGTTGACCGAGAAGCTGTTGCTTTACGGCGGCGCCGTGCAGCTCGCCGGGTCCGTGACCGCCCGCAAGAACCAACGCGCCACCACGTCCGACTGGATGGAGCTGGAGAAAAAGCGCGGCATCTCCATCAGCTCCACCGTCCTCCAGTTCGAGTACCAGGGCTACCGGATCAACCTGCTCGACACCCCCGGCCACAATGACTTCTCCGAGTACACCTACCGGGGCCTCACCGCCGTGGACGCCGTGATCATGGTGATCGACGCGGGCAAGGGCGTGGAGGCCCAGACCCGCAAGCTCTTC